>CANQCC010000081.1 GCA_947589635.1 uncultured Clostridia bacterium
TCTGGATGCGGTAAGCTCGCCTGCACGCCTGCACACATGCACCGCGGTTATCTTTTCGATGGCTACGTCCAAGTTGCCGTCGGTCGCGGGAGCGGGGCCCTCCACATTAAAATCGGGCGCAGCCTGTGCGTCCTGATTTTTTGAATATTCCGATTGAGAATCGCCGTCTTTCAAAGCATTCCTCATAAAATATTTGCGGTTTGGTGGCAACTGTTCGGGTAAACCTTGCGCCTTAGGTTCGGTAGGATTTCCCTACGCGACAACTTGCCGTCGCCGTCCAAGGAGTTTCCAATCACGTCGCGTATCTCTTTCGAGAAACCGAATCGCCACTCAGAGCACACTATAATCCCCAAACAGTCTGCAAGAACAGTCTAGAAGTTTTCCTTGACAGATTTCATCCGACCTTATCTTTTTTTGCAACGTTGATTTCATGAAGCGATCGGCGTGACGTATTGGCCATACGCGCCGCCGTTGATCCTCAATTCCTCAACGCCACTCAAAGCAGGCTACACTGTACACAGCGCTTTCGCACCGCATAGACAGGTTTCACCCCGGTCAGTAGTAGGGTTAAAAGCCACAACCGAGTCGGGTCTCCACGGAGATTGGGTCGGGGTTTGCATGCCGTTGCAAGCCGCCCAAAGTCCTTAACTCCCAGCAACAGCCCCAATTTGGGCAAAAGAAGCCATCACCAGAAACTTCATCGATATGCCCTTTGACGATATTTTACCCCCGTCTTCGGTTCGGCGAAATCTGACTAGAATACTGCGCCACCGATAATATATTATACCAAAGCGCGCAAAATGTCAACATATACGGACATTCTTATAAAATTATCCGTCAAAATCAGGCAATCTAATCGGATAAAATATTTTTAACTGTTCAAAGTCACTTTATTAAGTTCTTCAATAAACGCGCGCACTCTGCCCTCGCTTCGACGCGTGAGAGAGATAAGCTCGCCCACGGGGATATCTTTAAGCGCGTCTTCGCAGTATGATTTTGCGTTTGAAAGTATTTGGGCGTTCATCTTCAGCGAGAATATAGGCGTAAGCGAGGCCCCGCTCTGCCTTGTCCCGACAAAGTCCCCAGCGCCTCTCGTCTCGAAGTCCACTTCGGCAAGAAATTGCCCGTCGTTGCTCGCCTCAAGCGCTTTCAACCTTTCAGAGGCCGATTTACTTACAAGATAACATCTTGCGTCCCTGCCGTCTCGTCCCACTCTTCCTCTCAATTGATGCAGCGAAGCAAGCCCGAATCTGTCCGCGTCAAGGATTATCATATCGCTTGCGCGTGTGTCTACGCCCACTTCGACTATGTTTGTGGCGACAAGCAAGGATATTTTGCCCTCCGCAAAGGCGCTCATAGCCGCGTTTTTCTGCTCATTTGACATCTTTCCATGCAGCGCGCAGACTGATATTCCCTCAAATTTCTGCTTGTATTCGCTCATGAACTTCTCAACCGAGAAGATATCGTAACCTTCGCTGTCCACTATCGCAGGACACACAATAAAAGCTTGCCCGCCTCCTTTACAGCGCGCAACCACCTCGTCGATGGCGATATTCGCGTCCTCCACTATGCGCGTAACAATATTTGAGGTCGCCTCTTTTCGCCGCTTTATATATGAGATGGCTATGTCGTCATAGAAAGTCAACGCCATCGAGCGCGGAATGGGGGTCGCGGTCATGGATAAAATGTCCTTGGCGCCCTTATTTTCAAGCGATTTTCGCTCTCTGACTCCAAATTTGTGCTGTTCGTCGATGACGGCAAGCGCAAGATCCTTATATATGACCGCGTCCGATATCAGCGCCTGAGTGCCGATAACGCAGCTGATTTCCCCGCTCGCAAGCCCATCAAGGATAAATTCCCTCTCTTTTGGCGGCGTAGAGGCAGTCAACAACGCAAAATTTATGCCAAGTTTGTCAGCGATAGGCTTAAATGACTTTGCATGTTGCGTCGCAAGTATCTCGGTTGGCGCCATAATGGCGGCTTGTCTTCCGCCTGCCGCCGCAAAATACGCCGCGAAAAACGCCACCGCCGTCTTGCCGCTTCCCACATCTCCGCTTATTATTCGCGACATATTTTCATCAGACTTAAGAGACGCGGATATTTCTTCAATCGCCGCAAGTTGACTTTCTGTTAGCGTAAACGGGAGGGAATTTATATAGTCAAGTGTTCTAATATTTGCTGTTTTATAGAATACTTTTCTAATTTTTTGGGTCGAATCGGACAGTTTTTTGAAGATCAACAGCACAATTGCCATGTCGATGGACGCAAGGCATTTAAGCCCGCGTTCCGCATCCGAAATGTCGCGCGGTCTGTGCACGGCCTCAAAACATCTGCTCATATCAAGATTTACCCTGCCCGTTGCGCCGTCGTATTTTCTTGTCTTAAGATCGTCGAGCGCCGCATACATTATGTTTTTGAAGGTGTTAAGCCCTATTATGCCCTTAAGCGGATATTGTACGTATACGCCTTTATTGAGTTTCGAAGCCCTTTCGGTCTTTTCGCATTGGGGATTGACGATATTGAACATGTCCGGGTCGTCGGCAAGTTTTCCGAGCAGGCGATAGCTCTTCCCCTCTTCGAATACCCCGTGCAAGAACGGCATGTTGTAAAATGTGGCTCTGAAGCGGAATTTTTTGTTGATATCGTCAGAAAAAGTCACATAAAAACCGCGCTTGCCCCTCTTTGAAGGCGCAGATACGCGGGTGACCGTGCCCTCAAACAGACTCAGCTGCCCTACCGACGCGTCCGATATGGATATAGGATCCGAAAGATTTATATAGCGCGACGGGAAAAAAGAAAGAAGCTCGAACACAGATTTTATGCCAAGCTCCTCAAGTTTTTTCAATGTGGCGGCGCCTACGCCTTTGATTTCGCCAAGCGTAAGCATTATTCCACCGAAAGTATGTAATAATAGTGCGGCTGTCCGCCGTTGTATGCGGCGATCTCAAGCTCCGGGAAGACCTCCGACAGCTTGCTGACCGCCTCGTCCGCGTCATGTTCGCTTATCTTGTCGCCGTAATACAGCGTAAGCGTATCTTTGCCGGGCGCTATCTTTTTGACCGTTGTCATAAGCGCCGCTTCGACGGTCGCGTTTTTGGCGATTATCTTTTTGCCGCAGATACCTATTATGTCGCCCTCTTTTACCGAGAATCCGTTCATTCTGGTGGAGCGCACTGCGTGGGTAATTTCGGCGGCGATGACGCCCTTTGTCGCCTCGGTCATTGCGGACACGTTGCTTTCGCTGTCCGCCTCCTCGTCAAACGCGAGCACGGCGGCGATGCCTTCGGGCATATTGGCGGAAGGAATGACGTGCACTTCGACTCTTGCAAGCGCTCTCGCCTGTTCTGCCGCAAGAACGACGTTGGAGTTGTTGGGCAAAACGTAGACGTGTTTTGCCGCCGCTCTGTTGACCGCCGCAAGTATGTCGTCCACCGCGGGATTCATGGTCTGGCCGCCTTCGACGACGATGTCCACGCCGAGGTCGCGGAAGATGTCCGCCATCCCCTCGCCGAGGCACACGGAAATCAGCGCGTAGGGCTTAAGATTGCTCTCATCCCCGCCTTCCGCCTCTTCGGGGTGAAGTTTGCGGTGTTGCTCGACCATATTTTCTATCTTGACGCCGTCAAGCTCGCCGAGCTTGAGCGCCGCGTTGATGGCTCTGTCGGGATGGTTTGTATGCACGTGAGTCTTGACAAGATCCGTATCGCCTATGACCAGCACGCAGTCGCCTATCGACATCAGATATTCGCGGTAGCTGTCTATCGCGGCGTCCGTGACGTCTTTGTTGAGGTGCGTGATGAAATATTCCGTACAATATTGGAAGGTGATATGGTCATAGTCGTTCTCGAAGGGGTCGTAGCTTGCGTTCTCCTCGCGGCCGATGTCCTCGCTTGGCGTCACATGCACGCCCTCTCCGTCAAGCAAGACGAGGTCCATGCCCATAAGAGTGCGATACATTCCGTCAAATATCGTGACAAGTCCGCGCCCGCCTGCGTCGACTACGCCCGCCTTCTTGAGGACGGGAAGCATGTCGGGAGTCTTTTGCAGCACTGCCTCGCCCGCGTCGATTATGCGTTTGAGGAAAGTCCCCATATCCGCTTTTCTGCTGCGGCATGCGGCCTCTGCCTCCTCCGCCATGACGCGCACGACGGTGAGGATTGTGCCTTCCTTGGGCTTTGTAACGGCGCCGTAAGCGATCTCCGCGCCCTTTTTGAGGCATTGCGCAAACACTTTGGGGGTGAGCTCCGCCTTGCCGTCAAGCGCGACCGCGAAACCTTTGAATATCTGTGAGGAAATGACGCCCGAATTGCCTCTTGCGCCCTTCAGCGCGCCCGTGGAAAACGCGAGCGCTATCTCGTCAATAAGCAGCGAATTGCAGGTGTTGGCTTCTCTTAGCGCGGACGAGAGCGTCAGCGACATATTTGTGCCCGTATCCCCGTCCGGGACGGGAAAGACGTTAAGCGCGTCGATCGTTGCGCGATTTATTTCGAGCGCTTTTACTCCGCCCGCAAGCATTTCCTTAAATTTGAGTCCGTCTGTCTTGTTCATTTATGACCTATACGCGTATGCCGACCACATTGACGTGCACGTGCTTGACCCTCATCCCCGTGAAGGTCTCGACGGAAAATCTGACGGCATCCGAAAGAGACTTTTTTACGGCTTCCACATTAACTCCGACCTTAAGCACGACGTAGACCTCGATATAAATAAAGTTGTCGACGATTTGCACGACGACGCCGCGGCTTCTTCTGGTTTTTCCCATAAGGAGGTTAAAATTCTCGCTGAAACGACGTGATACAAGATCTACCACGCCATAACATTCCGAAGCGGCGTGCGAGGCGACAATCTGCACGGCCTCTTCGCCGATGGAAATCTTTCCGAATTTGTTTGAAGTTGATAGTGACATACCGTTATTTAATACTACAATAAATAAATAAATTTTGCAACTAAATCACAAATTTTGCTAAAATCAGTTGCCAAGACTTTTTATATTTGCTACAATATCGGCGTTGTCAAATAGGAGGTACATTTATGTCCAGAGTTTGTAGTGTTTGCGGAAAAGGCAGAATGAGCGGTAACGCCGTCAGCCACAGCCATAGAAAGACAAGGCGCAGTTGGGCGCCCAACGTCCAGAAAGTCAAGGTCAACACTCCTTCGGGCGGAGTCAGCGAAGTGTATGTCTGCACGCGTTGCCTTCGCGCAGGTAAAGTAGACCGCGCATAACTTAAGGCTTATGCCTTGCCCCTCGTCGAGGGGCTTTTATTTTTTTTGCGTTATCAAAATTCCCACTGTTTGGTGCTTTATCGCAAATATTTGCTGTTGACAACAAATTCCCGACTTCGTATAATAAATTTATTGGAGGGGAGTCTATGGCAAAAGAGGATAAAACGCTCAAAAAAAGTTACCAAACGGCTGAAAACGCTCCAAAAACAGGAGATAAGCGCCGTATTGATGTACCGCAATCTAGCAACGCACTTTGACGACGAGCAAATAAAGGAGACTTTGTCAAATCTCGCCACAAGCGAAGGCAAACACGCCGCCATGTGCAAAGCGCGCACTGATATTGTGACGCGTCCAAATTCCGCTATGAAAAACGCGGTGGTATTTATGCTTAAACTGTGCGGCAAAAAGGCGACGCTAAAAACAGTTGCGCGCGTTGAAAAATTCGCTTCGAAAATTTATCGCAAGATAGAGGTCATCTTCCTCGAATTTTCTTCCGTCGCCGAGGACGAAATGAGCCACTCCATAATTTTGCGCGAGCTTGTAAACTACAAACCCGCCGAGCGCGCCGACTAGTCCCCAACGCCTCTTTCAAGCGCATATATATACTTTCAGCCGATATATACGCGCATATCAATTTGTTTGTAGCATAAATAAATATATGTATACAAAAAGACCCGTCGCTATTTGGCGGATCTTTTGCCGTCTTTGACAAACAGCCTCAAAACTGCTTTGACAAACTTAGGCGGATTGATACAGATGATTTTGGTCATAGTCCCTCCGTTTTTTATCACACTATGAAGCCGGCAGGCGTTGTGTGACAAAAAAGAGTTTTTATGAGCGCTTACTTTAATCGAATCGCGTTTGAATTGCTTTAATAGTCTTTGTTTGCAAGCTCCCTTAGTTTGGCTATAGTTGCGCTTGTTTTGTGACGGTTGCACTCAGCGCAGCTTTAATTGCGTTTGGTTTTATGGTTGCGCTTGTTTATCTTGCCCAAGCGCCGCGCTTTAGTCAAGCGGAAGTTGCATTTGGGCTATGGTCGCGCTCTTGTCCTGCGATTTGAAGACGGCGCTGCCCGCGACTAGCACCGTAGCGCCCGCCTCCTTGCAGACGGCCGCGTTTGAGGGGCACACTCCGCCGTCGATCTCGATGTCGACGTCAAGCCCCGCGCGCCTTATCTTATCCGCGAGATACGCCGCCTTATTAAGGCATTCGGGTTTGAAACTTTGCCCTCCAAACCCTGCTTGCACGGTCA
>CANQCC010000082.1 GCA_947589635.1 uncultured Clostridia bacterium
CCGCGTCCTCGAAGGCTTTCGCGGTATCGTACTCGCAATTTGTGCCCGGGAACACGGGAATAAGCACTTTCGGCCTCGCTGTGCGTACGGCGCATGAGTATTTTTCAACCTGCTTGCCGTATGTCAGCGTGCGCACGGGGCGATCGGGCGTCTTGATATTGCACGCGTATACGCTCTCCAACTTATCCTCGTAAATTTTTTGCAATGCGGCAAGCTCAAGGCTCTCTTCTCCGCGGGAGACAGTTCTCCTCGCCCTCGTCCTGCCTATAGTCCTGCCAAGCCGCGCTCCGCCCTCGACCTCCAGTATAAAGGAGCCGTAGCGGTAGCCGAACAGCGTTTCTAGCGGCAGATCTTTGTCGACGGATACGCCTATGCCGTTGCCGAGGCACATCTTCAGCAATCCTTCCGCCACGCCGCCGTATGTCGGAGTGTAGACCGCCTTTGCCTTGCCCTCGCGTATCGCCTTTGTCACTTTTGCGATATTTTTGATGAGTGAGATGGGTTTTGGCAAGCCGTATTCGTCATACTCGGGCTCTACAAGCGTCACTCTGTGCCCCGCCGCCTTAAATTCCGGCGAGACGACGTCGCTTGCCCTGCCCGTCGTAACTGCAAATGAGACGAGTGTGGGCGGAACGTCTATGTGCTCGAAAGTGCCGCTCATACTGTCTTTGCCGCCTATCGCCGCAATACTCAGATCGCATTGCGCCTTAAATGCTCCGAGAAGCGCCGCCAGAGGCTGTCCCCATCTCGACGGGCCTTTGCCCGGCTTGAGGAAGTACTCCTGGAAAGACAGATATACGTCCTTATAATCCGCGCCAGCCGCGATAAGTTTGCAGAGGCTTTCCACGACCGCAAGATACGCGCCGTGATAGGGGCTTCTCTCCGCGATGTGGGGATTGCCGCCCCAACTCATAAACGACGCGCTGTCGGTGTGCCCCTTTTCGGTGGATATCAGATGCACCATGGCCTCGATGGGAGTCTGCTGGTATCTTCCGCCGAACGGCATAAGCACGGTGCCCGCGCCTATGGTCGAGTCAAACCTTTCCGCAAGTCCGCGCTTTGAGCAGACGTTCAGGTCTCCCGCAAGCGCTTCCATCCCCGCCGAAAAGTCGCTCGGGATGTCCTTATCAAAGCGTTTCAGCTTTGCGGGAGCGATGTTGATATGCTTTTCCGCCCCATTAGAATCAAGAAATTCGCGCGAGACGTCAACAATCGTCCTGCCGTTCCAATTTATGCGCAGCCGATTTGTATCCGTGACCGTCGCGACCGCCGTCGCCTCAAGGTTTTCCGCGTTTGCAAGCGCGATAAATTTGTCCGCGTCCTTTGCCTCCACGACGACCGCCATGCGCTCCTGCGATTCGGATATTGCAAGCTCGGTGCCGTCAAGACCTTCGTACTTTTTGGGCACGAGGTCAAGGTCTATGTCGAGGCCGTCCGCAAGCTCGCCTATCGCGACCGACACGCCGCCCGCGCCAAAGTCGTTGCACCTCTTGATGAGGCGCATTGCTTCGCTGTTTCTGAACAGGCGCTGCAGTTTTCTCTCCTCCGGAGCGTTGCCCTTTTGCACTTCCGCGCCGCACTCGGCAAGCGAATCGAGAGTGTGCGATTTTGAAGATCCCGTCGCGCCGCCGCAGCCGTCTCTACCCGTCTTCCCGCCGAGAAGAATGACCTTATCGCCCTTTGCGGGAACCTCTCTGCGCACGTTCTTTGCGGGAGTCGCCGCTATGACCGCGCCTATTTCGAGGCGCTTTGCGACGTAGCCCTCGTGGTATATCTCGTCCACCTGCCCCGTCGCAAGGCCTATCTGGTTACCGTACGAGGAATATCCCGCCGCCGCCGTAGTCACCAATTTGCGTTGAGGCAGTTTACCCTTTATCGTGTCCTTGACTGGGACGAGGGGGTCTCCCGCGCCCGTCACGCGCATAGCCGCGTACACATAGCTTCTGCCGCTCAATGGGTCGCGTATCGCGCCTCCTATGCAGGTCGCGGCGCCGCCGAAAGGTTCTATCTCCGTGGGATGGTTGTGTGTTTCGTTTTTGAACAGCAGCAGCCAATCCTCGTCTTTGCCGTCTATATTCACCTTGATCTTGACCGTGCAGGCGTTTATTTCCTCGCTCTCGTCAAGTTTGTCGATGAGGCCGCGCTTTTTAAGCAGTTTGCACGCGATCGTGCCTATGTCCATAAGGTTGACGGGTTTTGTCCTGCCGATCTCCTCGCGCGCCGCAAGGTAGTCTTTATAGGCGTCCTCAAGCAACTCGTCCTCAAATTTTACGCTGTCTATCGTCGTAAGGAAGGTGGTATGGCGGCAGTGGTCGGACCAATAGGTGTCTATCATCCTTATCTCGGTGATGGTGGGGTCTCTCTTTTCGCTCTCGAAGTAACGCCTGCAAAATTCAAGGTCGTCCGCGTCCATGGCAAGCCCGTACTTTTTGCCGAACTGCTCTATTCCCGCCCTGTCAAGCTTCAAAAAGCCGTGCAAAGTTTCGACTTCGGTTGGAATATTGTACTCCATCCTCAAAGTCGCGGGCAAGGCGAGCGACGCTTCCCTGCTCTCCACGGGGTTTATGACGTAGCGTTTTATCGCAAGTATGTCGCCCTCGTCAATGTCGCCGTATACGAGATACAGCTTCGCCGTGCGGATGAGAGGACGCGCGCCCTTGGAGATGAGCTGTATGCATTGCGCCGCACTGTCAGCCCGCTGATCGAATTGCCCGGGCAGATATTCCGTCGCAAACGCCTCTGCCCCGCTCATGTCCACGTCGCTTGAAGCGACGTCCATCTGAGGCTCGCTGAAGACCTTGCCTACGCAGTCGTCAAACAGCGCCTTGTCAAGGCCGTCCGCGTCATAGCGATTTATCACGCGCAACTTTTTTATGCCGCTTATGCCAAGAAGTTCCCTGCAATCGTTCAGCAGGCTTTTCGCTTCAAGGTCGAAACCTTCTTTTTTTTCAACGTAAACTCTGAAAACCATAAGTCATTCTCCCAATGCGGCAAGCGCGCGAGCGCCTATATCGCCGCGCTTGTACGCGCCCTCGAAACTCACTTCGTCCGCAAGCGCATACGCCTTTTTTATTGCCTTTGACAACGTGCCCGCGGTGGCCACCGCGCCAAGCACTCTGCCTCCCGAGGTCACAAGTCTGCCGTCCTCAAGTTTTGCTCCCGCGACGTATATTTCTTCGCCGTCCGACGTCTTTGGCAAGGTTATTTCAAATCCCGTCTTGTACTTTGTTGGATAGCCACTTGAAGCCACGACTACGCAGCATGCGCTGTCCTTTGAAAACCGTACCGGGGTCTCTAAAAGAGTCCCGTTTCTTGTAGCGATCATTATCTCAAGCAGGTCGCTCTCAAGAAGAGGCAGCACGACCTGAGTCTCGGGGTCGCCGAAGCGGCAATTGTATTCGATGACTTTGGGCCCGTCCGCGGTTATCATAAGCCCGAAATACAGACAACCCTTAAACGTCCTGCCCTCGCTGTTCATCGCGTTTATCGTAGGCAGGAAGATCTCGCGCATGCAACGCTGTTGCACCTCTTCTGTGTAATACGGATTTGGCGCCACCGTGCCCATTCCGCCCGTATTGAGTCCCTTGTCGCCGTCGAGCGCGCGCTTATGATCCATTGATGATATCATAGGCACAATTGTCTTGCCGTCCGTAAACGACAGCACGGACACTTCGGGACCTGTCAAAAACTCCTCGATAAGCACTCGGGAGCCGCTTGCGCCGAACACTTTTTTGACCATCATATCGTCTACGGCGGCCCTTGCCTCCTCAAGCGAATTCACTATGACCGCGCCTTTCCCAAGCGCAAGTCCGTCCGCCTTTATGACGGTCGGATAGGAAGTCTTTTCAAGATAGGATATCGCCTCGTCCGGATCGTCGAAGACCGCGCATTTTGCAGTCGGAATGCCGTATTTTTGCATCAACTGCTTTGAAAATATCTTGCTGCCCTCAATTATTGCCGCCCGCTTGTTTGGACCGAAACAGGGTATCCCCGCCTCTTCAAGCGCGTCCACCATGCCGAGGACAAGCGGATCGTCGGGGGTCACCACCGCAAAATCTATGCCGTGCGAGGTCGCAAACGCTACGACGCCGTCAATGTCCGTAGCTTTTATCGGGCAGCATTCCGCGTCCGCCGCAATGCCGCCGTTGCCGGGAAGGCAATATATCTTTCCCGCGTTTTTGCTTCTCTTAAGCGCTTTTATCACGGCGTGTTCTCTTCCGCCGCCGCCAATTACCATAATGTCCATAATCTCTCCTTATCGGCTTGACCCCGCGTCCGATCAATGGTGGAAAAGCCTCATTCCCGTAAAGCACATGACCATGCCGTGCTTGTCTGCCGCCTCTATGACGAGGTCGTCGCGCACGGAGCCGCCCGGTTCCGCCACGTAGCTCACGCCGCTTTTATATGCCCGCTCGATGTTGTCCGAGAAGGGGAAGAACGCGTCGCTGCCAAGCGAAACGCCGCTTATGGTCTTAAGATACGCCACCTTTTCCTCGCGCGTAAACGGCTCGGGACGCACGGCAAAGTTGTTCCTCCAAACGTCGTCGCCTATGACGTCGTCCGCGTCGTCGGACAGATACAGGTCTATAATGTTGTTCTTCTCGGGTCTGCCCACGCCCTCCGCAAATTGCAGGGAAAGCACTTTTTCATGCTGTCTTAGGTGCCAAAGATCCGCCTTTTGCGCCGCGAGACGGGTGCAATGTATGCGCGACTGTTGTCCCGCGCCCACGCCTATCGCCTGCCCGTCCGCCGCAAAGCACACGGAGTTAGACTGGGTATATTTGAGAGTGATAAGCGATATTATAAGGTCTATAGCCTTGTCGTGCGGCAAGTCTTTGTTTTGAGTGACGATATTTTTAAGCAGTTCCTCGTCTATTCTGAAGTTGTTGCGCCCCTGTTCGAAGGTCACGCCGAACACCTGTTTTCTTTCGATTTCCGCTGGAACATAGTCCTTGTCGATCTTAACGATGTTGTAGGCGCCTTTGCGCTTTGCCTTCAAAATTTCCAGCGCCTTTTGAGAATAGGCGGGCGCGATTATTCCGTCCGAGACTTCGCGCGCGATTATTTTTGCGGTGGTCTCGTCACACTCGTCCGAAAGCGCTATCCAATCGCCGAAAGAGGACATCCTGTCCGTTCCTCTCGCCCTTGCGTACGCACACGCGAGCGGAGAATCGTCAAGCCCCTCGATATCGTCGACGAAGCAGGACTTTTTAAGTTGCTCGGACAGCTTTTTGCCCACCGCCGCGGACGTGGGCGACACATGTTTGAAACTTGTCGCCGCCGTAAGTCCCGTATTCTCCTTTATCTCCTTGACAAGCTGCCACGAGTTGAACGCGTCAAGAAAGTTGATATATCCCGGTCTGCCGTTCAATATCTCCACGGGGAGAGCGCCGCCGTCAGCCATGAATATGCGCGCGGGTTTCTGATTTGGGTTGCAACCGTATTTCAGCGAAAATTCGTTCATAATTATTTTCCTTATGTCGTTTTATATGTCGTTTTATATTTTGTTTGGCGGTCTATACATATCGCTTATATCGTCACTCGGCGCAAGTCAACCAATCTCCACCCTTTCTGCGCCAAGAGTGTTTTTTCTTGTACTTGTTGTATAACACTTCGTCATACTCGCCGCTCTTTAAGTCAATGTACCTGCAAACGAGGGATATTTTGTTGGCGTTGTCAAGGCTGTTCCAAAGATCCTTTGCAAAACGGTTTATATCCTCGTCGATCTTTATCGCGATGGGCTCCCCTTCGAAGCTGGGAAGAGGATTGCCGTCCTTCATGTATGTGCGGATGAAGTGCCCCGTGCCCGACATCGGCTCGTAGTCATAGAAAAAGCGGTTGCACGCCCTGCCCTTGTTGTCCGCGCTCTTGAGGATGGATATTTCATACGAATAATCCTTGACGCGCTCGCCGAGATGAAGTATGGCGCTGATGCGCGGCGTGAAGTTGGGAGCGTCCGGCTCGAACGTGCGCGTCTTAAGCGCGTGACGGAAGCATTTCCCCTCTTTAAGAGCGCGCTCTATCGTGTCAGTCTGATCGCCGTTTGTGACGATGACGTCGTTTCCTACGACTTTGACGGGAGAATATATGATGAGAGAGGGGTCTTTGACCTTGCTCTCGTCGCAAGCCTCCGTCCTTATCTCGTCGCCGTATTTGGCGAACACGCGGTTGCGGCTATTGTCACTCCTGCCCATGATGAAATAGGCAAAGACCGCCTTTTTGCCGTCCTTGGATTTGCCGACGATTATCCCCCTTCCGGGATAGGCGTTAAATTTGAGCAGATTAAAAATGTTTCTTCTCATCCGCGACATGATATCCTCCTCCCGCGCACAGCGCGTTTACAAAATATGTTGTTTATGCTTTCAAAAAGCGCGTATAAAACGCGCGT
>CANQCC010000083.1 GCA_947589635.1 uncultured Clostridia bacterium
GTAGCGAGTTTTATGGGGTGATATATAGGGGGAGGCTCCGCGCTTTGCGCGGTGGTGGGGGTCACATAATAAAAGCAGCTCAGAAAATACTGCCGTAAAAATAAAGACATTCCATATGAGTTACGCAAAACTCATACAAACTTTTATACGCTTAAAAAAGTGCGGCGAGCGCCCACATCATAACGCTACTTTTTTATGGAATAAAAATAATATATTATTAAAACTTAATCGTTATATCTCTTTTCGGCGAGCTTTTGGCGGACGGATTTTTTCTTTTTTTTGCCGTCAACATAGCGCGCCAGATTCACTTTATAACCCTTGGAAACGCGGCTGCGCTCTATCCTTGCGGCGAGCAGAGTAAAGCGAAGCGCAAGTTGCACGACCGCCACAAGCAGCGTAAATATCATAAACATCAGCTTTGGCAAGTCAAAGATGTTTTCGGCGATCCCGACAAGTTCCACCACGGCGAGCGCGACAAGCACTATCGACATCAGCGGCTTAAGAATTTTCAGCGCGGTTTTGATGCCTTTGACGTTTTTTTTGCCGTCCTTAGGGTTGCTCAGCGCCGCCGCCGCAAGCCCTATAAAAACGCCGATGTACAGCACGAGTATCGCGATAAGCACATAGGCTATGGTGCTATCCACCCACCGCTTGGCAAGCAGCGTGCAGGTGGACGCGATGACGTATATCGTCGTCACGATGGTCCATATCACGCTGAGCAAAGTCAGGCGGGACACTTTTTTGTCCTGCTCGATGACCTGCCGCCTTGCAAGTTCTATCTCCTCTTCGGAGTATTTTTCGCGGTCTATGACGTCTTTTTCCTCATATTCCCGCGGGATGTAGGATGGTTTTTTCTTTGCCATAATTTCACGCGAGGGCCGCATGAGCGACCCTCGTACAGTTTGTTTGACTTTATGTTTTCGCCTTTATTTTCAGATCTGCTTTTCTGCGACGCGGCGCAGGAAGTCCTCGGTCAGCTTGACGTTTTCTTTCGCGGCGCCCTTTGTCCAGTTGAGAGGATAGGTGTGATTGTCAAAGAACTTCGTGGAGTGATGCTCCTCAACATGCACGCCGAGGCCGTTGAGCTTTTCGATGAGCTTTTGTCCCTGCCCCTTGCAGAAGATGTCCTTTTCCGCATAGGTGATGAAGGAGATGGGGAAGGTTTCGTCCACAAAATCATAGGGCGCAAGCACGTCGTGATACTCGTACTCCTCAAGCCCCTTGATGTGCACGCCGCTGAAATCGTACAATATCCTGTCCGTAAGTCTGAAGGGCAGCTTCTTGCTGAGCGCCTCGTTCAGGTCGTAAATGCCGCAATTGAGCATGCTCGCGCGGAACTTGAGGTCGGTTGAAACGCCAAACCTCTCCTGCAAGTCCTTATTGGTTGCCACGCAGGCGAGCATAGCGCTGTAATATCCGCCCGCGCTGTCGCCCGAAACGCACATGTTGTCAAGGTCGAGATTGTACTTTTCCGCATTCTCGCCCACCCAGTTGAGCGCCTTGACAAGGTGCTGTATGCCAAGCGGGAACTTCTCTTCGGGGCCGAGCGCATAGTCGACGTTGACCACAAAGTAGCCCATATTCGCGACCCATTTCGCAAGTCCGCGCCTGTGGCACTTGTCGCCCGCGACGAACCCGCCGCCGTGTATCTCGAAAAATACGGGGTATTTGGAGTCGTCTTCGCGCTTGATGTAGATTATGTCAAGTTTTTCGTTTGGCGTCTCGCCGTACGCGATATCCTTCTCTTCCTCAAATGCCACGTCCTTGAACTTGAGCATCTTTTTTTCGTTCTGGGACTTGTCGAACATCTTGTCGATTGCTACAAACAAAAATTTTGCAAGCGTCATAGTTTCATCTCCGCACATTATATTGATATGATTTTAGCACAATGTTTTTCTCTTTTCAAGAGAAATTCCCATTTTGCGAAGCAAATTGCCATTTTTGTAAAAATTTTATTGCCCGCCCCGTCTTTTCGCAAAAAAACAGGAGCCGAAGCTCCTGAAATCGCGTTCCGAAGTTGCGGGAGGTCATCATATCGCGATAAATTCCGCAAGATATTTTTCTATAAGGTCGAAATATCTGTTTGCGACGGCGACGTCCTCCTCGCTTCCACGTATCGCGGTGGAAAGCGTCATCCTGCCAAGCAGCGTGGTCACGGACATCAAAAAGAATGGTTTATATTTTGTCGCGCCCGAAATAAAGCCGTCCTTGAGGGTAAGCCCGTCAAATTGCAGCCTTCTGTCGTCAAGCAGCCCCATATTGCTTACCGCAAGCAGCGGATTGTCATATCCCTTCTTTATCGCAAATTCCGCAATGTCGTGCGGGAAGATGGTGTATGCAAGTTTGAGCAGTGGCAGCGAATACAGCCCCATAAACTTGTCGCGCTTGAAGGTTTTCATGGATCTTATCACATTGACCACGGTGTCCTCCATGGTCTGTCCCCTCTCGAGCGTGCGGCACGCAAGCCACGCCGTATGGTTGGTGAGCCCGCCGTTTGCGCCGCCCTCCTCGATGTGCTTGCGAAGGTCTATAGCGCAAGAGACCGTAAGGCTGTCGTCGTCTTTAAGCCCGCACAATTCGTAAAGGGCGCGGAAAGTGATCGCCATAAGCGCGTCGTTGACGGTTATGCCAAGCCGCTTTGCCACGCCACGCATTGCGGAAAAATCCTCCTCCGCTATCACGCGTTTCACTATGCGGTTGCAGTCCTCTTCTTTGCCCTCCGTCCAAGGGAAGGCGACGTGATCCTTGCTTTTGGAGACGTTTTTATAAAGCCCTCTCGCGTGCTTAAGGTCCTCGCCCTCAAATTTTGAATACACCTGGTCGAAACTTCTCGAGCCGGACTTCATACCTATTGCGTCGTAATCTTTATGCTTAAGGCGGTTATAGTTTTCGCAAAGCGTAGCGATAAAATATTTGAGGTCGCCTCCGTCCATGCACATGTGATTCACCCTCAGCGCAAGCACGCTCTTCACGCCCTCGCCGACGCGCTGCTCGAACACGGATATCTTTATCTGCACGTTGTTGTCGTAAGGAATTGTCCCCGACAAAAATACGTCCGCGTCCCTGTCCGCGTCGTCGCTCTCGCTTACGGTCAGGATGTCGTCTATGGTGTAATTCTCCTGCTGCCAGTAGGGCTCGAGCACGGTGGTGTTGAAAGAGGAGTGCAACACGGGCGCCCTTTCGACTGCGTATACAATCACCTGCTTAAGCGTATCGACGTCCAGCTTGCCGTCATAGACAAGCTTTAAGTGCACCATGCGGTCATAATAGTTGCGGAACAAAAATTGCATTCTGTCCCACATCTCTGCTTTAAGTCTTTTTTGAGAAACAGGCATTTTAACCCCTCGTTTTACGCATATAAAGTGCGGATATCGCCGTTTAATCGTCCCAGCTTGTCCAATACTTTTCGTCCGTTTCCTTTTCGGACGCGATCTTTTGGCCGTCGCGTTTTCTTCTTATTGCGACTGCCACGGAGATCTCGATCATGGCGACTATCACGCCGCCGAGGCACAATATCCAGCCCGGATGCCATATGCTCGCGATACCCGTCATGGACAACGATATGCCAAGGATGACGTACAGCATCACGCAAAAGATCTCCGCAAAAATCGGAAGTTCGATCCATCTCGCCTTGCTTGAAAACATAAAGGATATTACCGTATCCGCCCCTACTATCAGGGCGACCATGGCAAGGAAAGTCATCCAACTTCCTTTGACGGAAAACACAATTTGCAAAAGCAGGAAAATAAATACCGACGCAAGCGTCTCTATGATCGCGACGAGTATGCGCACAGGCAAAATTTTGCGCTTTTTGAGAAGTTTCAAAACGCCTACCGCCATCACGAAACTCCCGCCTGCAAATATGCCTCCTACCATGATAAGCCAGGTAGGATGCCATCTGCCCGTCATCGCGCCCACTATGACGTAAACTATCGCAAGCAGCGCGGTGAGAGCTATGGCGACTATCGCGTCAAAAGACAACCGCCTCTTCAGGTTTTTGCTCTTGTCCTTGCGGGTCTCGAACTCCGCAAGGCGGCTCTCCATGTCCCCAAGTCCGTCTATGACCGTTTTGTATATCAGGTCGCAATCGCGTATGCCGCGAATATACAACTCCTGCGAGCGATCGAGCATATCGACAAGCGTCTGCTTGCGAAGCTCCATAGCGTCTTTGGTGGGCGCTATCTGCCTGAACGCCCCCTCGAGATATTGTTTGTACATGGGCTTGAGTTTTTGTTGCAACAGCTCCTGCTCGCTTACAGGCGCCGTCTGCCCTCCGCCAAGTTCTGCCATATCGACCTCCGTACTTTTATCAAATACACGCGCGAGGCGGCAAAAGGTTACAGCCCAAAGCCGCGCTCCTTCCGCTTTTCATAAGTATATATCACTTCGCCACACTTTGTAAACCGTCCCCGCCTAACTTTTCTCTCCCCTTGCGATTTCATCCCTTTCAACATTGCCTTCCCCGCCTTCACGCATCATTCGGATTTATATTTGTGCGTTTCAAAGGCTTTAAGTCTGCTCTTGTATTTCGCGCATTTCTAAGTCATTTTGGTTTAAATTATGTAATACGCGGCGAAGGGCCGCGTATGTCGTCAGGCTATGCGTACTGCTGTAAGGTATGCGCTTGAAAGGTCCACCGCCTGCGCCGTCTGGTTGTAGATGGATATGGACGTCTGAGCCGTCGCCGAGTACAACAAGGTCTTGCTGACGTTGCCGGGAGTCGCCGCGCCTGCCGTATCCGTGACGATCTCGCCGTCTACGGCCGCACCGTTCGCGTACAGTTGCACTGACAGCGAAGTCCCCGTCGGGTTGGTCCCCGTCGCGCCGAAGCTGATAAGATACGTGCCCACGGGCAGGGTTATCGCGTTGTCCTCAAGCGCCAGCGAGGATCCCGCGATAGTCGCGCCCTGCATGAGAGGAATTATTGAATTTGCCTCTACGGTCTGGGCGCCGTCCCTCACATACATCGAGTCCGTCGTGATGGGATCCGGGACGCCAAACGTGAAGTTGAACACCGTCTCCGTGCTCGGTCCGCTTGTCGTGACGGTCACGGTAGGCTCGGCTCCCGCGGGAAGTTCCGTCACCGTTGCCACAGGAGTACCCACTCCCGCCGCTTCGCCCGCGGGTCCCTGAGCGCCGGTAGCTCCCGTCTCGCCCTGAATACCTTGCGGCCCCTGAGGCCCGGTTGCGCCTGCGGGGATGCCGAAGTCAAAAGCGAATACCGTCGCCGTGTTCGGCCCGCTTGCAGATACAGACACTGTGGGAGTTGAGCCTGCGGGAAGTTCCGTCGCAGTGGCTGTTGGAGTGCCGAATCCGGCCGCTTCTCCGTCCGCGCCGGCAGGACCGGCTACGCCCTGAGGCCCCTGAGGGCCTTGCGGACCTGTTGCTCCGGCGGGACCCTGAGGACCTTGCGCGCCCATTGGACCGGCGGGACCGACAGAACAAGTGCTTTAAGGGAAAATCAAAGCAAGAAGTTATAGCAAAAGCAAGTTCTTGAACCACCGCCGAGCTTGCTTTTTTTGTTGCCGCCTTTTGCGTATTACCCCACTAAACAGTAGCATTTTTCGCTCTTCCGTCCTCGTTTTGACCGCGCAAATTTTGCTGAATTTTCACAACTTTTTCATCTCAATTTTTATAGAGTCTAAAAAATAAAATTAACCCTATTTAGACTCTGCCTCAATCGCTTGACAGCGCATAATTTCGATGTATAATTGAAAACGACGGAGGCTTAAAGATAAAATAATGGTCACATCGGGTTTGATCTGTCTTGAAGATGACTACCATTTTATGTACAAAGTGGGGCGCATTGATTATATGGAGTGGGGAGATGAGTTTGAGTATATTATCTCGCCAAATTACGCCGTTATTGATATGCTTCCCGATCATCTTTTTCATGGCATCTCGGGTATTGACCTCTCGCTGAGACAAAATACATATAAAAGTCTCAATATAACTCCTGCATTTATCGCAGAAAGAACTCCATCTACCAATATAGCAAATCTGAGAAACCTGTTCGAAGATAACGGTTCGGAAAAATCAAATCGCTTGGATTGGCTCATCAAGACGAACCATAGATATTTTGGTGACAGGATGTTTGTAATCGAACTCAAAAATCATTCTAATATACAATGTCCGTCCGTGTTCGACTTGCCTTCAAGACGCAACATGCTCATCAAAAGATTGCTTGAAATAATATGCTTCGGAGATTATATCAAGACGAAGGAAATTGAAATCAACGATGCCAATCGAGCGGAATTTTATCGCTTTTTAATGCCTTTGTATGTGGATAAATTTGAAAGTGGCAAGCGCGCTCGGCTGCGCGGCATAGAA
>CANQCC010000084.1 GCA_947589635.1 uncultured Clostridia bacterium
CAACAAAAAGCCTATCTCGAAAAGCGCGGTCGGCCTGAACATCAGGATGAGTATCGCCGCGAGAGACAGCGCCGAAAGATTGTCCCTCTTTTTGCCGAAAGTGGACGCCGCATTGAAAACTCCGCTCATGACGAACGCCCTTAGCGCGGAGGACGTAAACGAGCACAACAGCGCGTACAAAAATGTCGCTACGGTGACTATGCCAAGGCTGATTGCGGGTTTTATCTTCAGTTTTTTCAGCACGAAGTAAAGCGCGGTCGCAATTGTCGTTATGTGCAAGCCGCTGACCGCAAGCACGTGAGAGAGGCCGCTTGCGCTGACGCTCTTCTTAATGATCGGGTCCATGGAAAACTTGTCTCCGAGCACAAGCGCGGCGGCGATCTGCGCGTTCTGAGCGGACATTCTTTCATAGTACATCTGCTTTATCTTGACTTGCAGATTGTTTGGAAAACTCAGCTTCGACTCCGCCACGCGCCACACCGATTGCGCAAAAAACGTATATCCCGTTCCGTCCGAGATGACGTAGGCGTGATCGCCGCCGAATTTTTCATGCGCCGTTCCCCAAAAGTTGGCGCTTATCCTCACGACGTCGCCCACCCCAAACTGAGGCGTAGTCGTAAAATATGTGTAGACCACGCCGTCGTATTCAAGCGGCTCCTCGTCGATATAGATATCCTTTATCTTGAACTTGTAGCCGTAACCCGAATCGCCGTCTTTGTTGCCCTGCTTTATCTCGCTGCAGACGGTAGCGTAAATAACCGTAGAACTTTCTTCTTCGAGATGCGCGATGCGCCCGTCGTATACCGCGTTTGAGGCGGTGACGGCGGCAAAACCCACCATGAGCGCAAGCGGAATATAGAAAAATTTGCGCGTTGGCGCAAATATGAGAAGAAGCGTTAAAGCAATCGCGCCTATGCCGAGAGGTATAGCGATAAAGCCGAGGTGCTCGCCGTACAGCGCCTCGCCGACGAGTATGCCCGCGATAAGCGCGAGCGCCGCAAATGCAAGCGGCCGATAGTTGAAAATTCGTCTGCGCTTTTTCGCCATGTTCTCCTTTGATAATCACACAACAATTACTTTAAGCCTGCGTATTGTGCATATAAACCGCGCGTTTTGTCTCACGCGCTTGCAGGCGTACCCGTTATCGCGATGTCTACGTCAAGCGACTTGACGCCTACTTTGAATATATCTCCTATTCTGACGTCCGCAGGCAAAGTCAACTTTCCTATGCCTTCGACGACGTCCGCCACGCGCTCTTTTGGCACGGGGAGACAGCTCTTGCAGGAGGCCACGCTGCCGTCGGACAGTTTTACAAGCGTCGTCACAACGCGCACCGGATGAGTAAATTCCGCCTTGCCGTAGATCTCGCCGCGCTTACAGGTGTTGCCCGTCACTTTTATTTCGTCGCCGACGCGCTCGATGTTGAGCGGACAGCCCATGGGACACATAATGCAGATAGTATTCATCTTTGTAACCTCACAACAATATCGCCGTCCACGCCCGCCTTGTCTATCTCGATATCTCCCATCTCTCCGGGAGCGAGCACCGCGAATTTTTTGGCGAAGATCTGTCTGCCTTCGCACTCCGCGACAAGTTTTGCGCCCTTGTACACGCCGTCCACGCGGAAGAAAATTTTGACTTTTCCCTCTCCCTTTGTAAGGCGCTGAGGCAGCGCGTATCTTACGCCGTCTTTTGCACACACGCATACGCCCTCGCCGCTTTTAAGGTCGCCCTTTGCGTAGCTTGCCGCCGCTCTTCCCGCTATCTCCGCCTCGCGCGAGACGTTGTCGACAAGGTCGTGCACATGCAGCACGTTTCCGCATGAGAATACGCCTTTTAGCGACGTCATCCTGTTTTCGTCCACGCACGCGCCGTTTGTGACGGAGCTCATCTCCACGCCGAGGCCGCCAAGCAGATCGTTTTCGGGGATAAGTCCTACGGAGAGCAGAAGCGCGTCGCAACTTACAAACTTTTCCTCGGAAAGGATGGGGCGCCTGTCCTCGCCGACGGGCGCGTAGTATATGCCAGTTATGCGCGGATTTCCCACCACGCGCGTGATGGTATGCGAATATTTTATCGGAATGCCATAGTCGTCGAGGCATTGCACGATGTTGCGTTTAAGACCGCTCGAATAGGGCATGAGTTCAAGCACAAGTTTGACCTTTGCGCCCTCCGTCGTCATGCGACGCGCCATAATAAGGCCTATGTCGCCGCTGCCGAGAATGACCACTTCCCTGCCCACAAGATAGCCGTCTATGTTGCACATCTTTTGCGCCATTCCCGCCGTATAAATGCCTGCGGGACGAGTCCCGGGAAGCGCTATCGCGCCCGCTGTGCGCTCCCTGCAACCCATGGCGAGTACGACTGCGCCCGCCTTCACTTTGACAAGGCCGCGCTCGGGGGAGAGCGCCGTGACAATTCTGGCCTCGCCAAGCGAGAGCACCATCGCCTCAAGCATGACGTCAATGTCGCGCTTATGCACCTCGCGGCGGAAGCGTTCGGCATATTCCGTACCCGTCATCTCCTCGCCGAAATAGTGCAGGCCAAAGCCCTGATGTATGCATTGATTCAGTATCCCGCCAAGGCGTACGTCGCGTTCGAGTATCAGCGTCTTTGCGCCGCTGTCGTGCGCCGCAATCGCCGCCGCCATACCCGCGGGGCCGCCGCCTATGATCACTACATCGTAATTTAATAACATCAGTCCACCTCCTTGACGCGGAAGGGAGCTATGCTTGCGCCCAAGCCCTTTTTGACTTCGGATATGGGGATATTCAGCTCGCGAGAGAGTATTTCAATGACTCTCGGCCCGCAAAAACCGCCCTGACATCTGCCCATGCCCGCGCGCACGCGGCGCTTGACGGCGTCCACGGTCGTGGCGGGAAGAGGAGAGTTTATCGCGGCAATTATTTCCGCCTCCGTCACCTTTTCGCAGCGGCACACTATCCTGCCCCAGCGGCTGTCGCTACGGGCGAGGCGCTCTATCTCCTCGTCGGAAAGCTCCTTGAGACGAAGGTGGCGAGGCATATTTATGATGTAGTCCTTCTTTTTTTCCGCATTTATGCTCTCAAGCGTAAGGGAGAGTATCTCATCCGCTATCGCGGGCGCGGAGGTCAGCCCGGGCGAACAAATGCCTATCGTCATAATAAAGTTGTCTTTTATTTTGGATCTGCCTATGACAAAGTCGTGTTCGATAAGCGTGCGCAGGCCGCTGTACACCCTTATGCACTTGTTGAACGCAGGGCGCTTGTAGGTAAGAGGCACGCTCTTTTTCAGCGCGTCGAGGCTGTCAAGCGTGGAGGCAGTATCCTCACAGTCGTCCGTGTCCACCGCGGTAGGTCCGTATATGACGTTGCCGTCCGCTGTCGGCGCCACAAGTATGCCCTTGCCCGCCGCCGTGGGAAGAGGAAAAATGACCGTATTCACGTTTTTGCGCTCCGTGTTGTCAAGCACAAAATAGTCGCCTCTTCTGTAGGTCGTCTCAAAGTGCTCCGCGCCCGCAAGGTCGTTTATTTCGGCGCCGTGCGCGCCCGCGCAATTTATGACTACGGAAGTTTCAAAATCGCCCTTGGGAGTGCAGATCGTGTACTTTCCTTCCGAGCGTTTTATCGCCGTGACGGGCGCCTCAAGCAAAATTTTCGCTCCGTTTAATATCGCCCTGTCCGCGTACGCTATCGCCATCTGATAGGGGGATACGACTCCCGCCGTGGGAGCGTACAGGCTGCAGGATATCCTGTCCGCGACGTTCGGCTCTATCCCGAGGGTCTCCTCTCTTGAGAGCAGCCTGACTTCTACGCCGTTGGCTTTCGCCTTCTTTTCAAGCTCCTCAAGCCCGCTGACGCCGTCCTCGCCCGCCGCGACTATGCTGCCGCACTTCAGGTGAGGGACATCAAGTTCCTCCGCCTCCTTCCATACGAGGGGATTGCCAAGCACGTTGAATTTTGCTTTGAGAGTGCCCGGTTCGCAGTCATAGCCCGCATGGACTATGCCGCTGTTTGCGCGAGTAGTAAAAGAGGCGACGTCGTCGCACTTCTCGACAAGCAGCGCTCGAAGTTCATAACGCGCAAGCCTGTCGAGCACAGCCGTGCCGACTATTCCGCCCCCGATGACAATGACATCATATCTGTCCATAAAAATTAAAAATTATTCCCGCCCGTGGTTTGGGCGGGAGGGTATCACTTGATGTTGAATTTCTTTTTGTATTCCGCAATATTTTCCTTGATGATAAGCTCCGCATGCTCCCTGCCCTTGACCTGGAAAACGGTGGTGTGCTTGTCCTCGAGTTGTTTGTACACTCTGAAGAAGTGGGACATCTCGCTCATGATGTGCTGAGGCAGCTCCTCGATCTCCTTATACACATTCCAGGTGGGATCCTTGAAGGGGATGGCAATGATCTTATAGTCCATCTCGTCGTTGTCCTGCATCATCATCACGCCGATGGGATAGCACCTGACAAGCGTGAGAGGCACAATAGGCTCCGAACAAAGCACAAGCACGTCGAGAGGATCGTTGTCCTCCGAATACGTGCGCGGGATGAACCCGTAGTTTGCCGGATAGTGCGTGGACGTATAAAGCACTCTGTCTAAGATAAGCACGCCCGTAGCCTTGTCAAGCTCGTACTTGTTCTTGCTGCCTTTGGAAATCTCGATGACCGCGACAAAATCTGTAGGGGTTATGCGCGCGGGATCAATGTCATGCCAAATATTGCTCATAACTTTATCTCCCTATATAATTATACAATAATTATAAATATCACCGCAAAAATTGTCAATACTTTGCGCCCTTATAAAAATATCCTTTTGAAAAAAGTGACCGCTTTAGTTTAAGTCTCCGCTATTTTAAGTGGATTAAATTTGCATCAAGGACAAACGAACAAACCCGCAGGGCAAGAGAAGCGTACATAGGCGTACGTGACTTGTAAATAACTTAGATAACTTAAAAACCGCCTGTACGGGATGAAGAGCGCGAAAGCGCCCTTTTCACAAGCACCCAGCGTACTTTTGCGTACGTGGTGTGAAGGGAAAAGGGCGCTGACAAAGCTATTCGCCCGTACAGGCGGTTTTTACTCGGAGCGGAGAGCAATAGCAGGATCCTTCTTCGCCGCAATCCTCGACGGAATAAATCCCGCAAGCAT
The DNA here is from genome assembly GCA_947589635.1 of uncultured Clostridia bacterium. Classification (GTDB taxonomy): domain Bacteria; phylum Bacillota; class Clostridia; order Christensenellales; family CAG-917; genus CAG-475. The sequence goes on from CANQCC010000084.1 coordinate 5,132, forward strand.
GCTCAGCAAGACGCTGATGCCAAGCATAAGCACGCAATGCCACCAGGTGACCTGCATAAGGCCCTGAATTCCGAAGACGGCAAAGAGGATGGCGCTGCCGGCAAGCGAGATGAGGAAGCTGACAAAGATGCCGATTATGCCGGAATATCCTCCCAAAATAGCGGATTCGGCAAGGAATACGCGGGAAATATCCTTCTTCCTTGCGCCGATGGAGCGCAGCACGCCGATCTCCTTGCGGCGCTCGAGCACGGAGGTGTAGATTATGATGGCGATCATTATCGTCGACACGATAAGGGATATCGCGGCGAACGCGACAAGCACGCCCGTTATAGTTGACGCCATGGTGTCAATAAACCTCATCATGGACGAGAGCGAATCGCTGTAGGATATCTTCTTTCCTTCTTCTTCGTTATATTTGGCTATGAACGCCTCGACGTCGCGCTTTGTTTCGAAAGAGGTGCAATAAAACTCTATCGCCTGAGGATATTCCACATCCGCAAAGCCAAGCTGTCTTAACAGCGTGAAGTGCTGAGTGTCGTGGTCCTCGCCCTTCCTGTCGAATCTTATCATATCGCCTATCTCAAAGTCGATCTGTCCGTCCGCGGCGGTTGCCGAAGTCATAGGCGCGCCGTCCGGATCCGCGCGATATTCGATGGGGCATTCGTATTGTCCCCTGGTCATAGCCGCCTGATACAGCTCGTTTATCTTGATGACCGCGGGGTGATTCTGCGCCTGTTGAAGCAGATAGGTCGTGAGCTCCGATCTGTATCCGATTATACCCGTAATGGAGCTTGCGACCGCGCCGGGCTTGGGGCGAACGACGCCCGTGACCTTGAGGGTATCGCTGCCGTCCGAGAATTTTACCGCATGCGAATCGACAAAGTCCTTGCTCTGCTCCGTGCGCTTATGCATCTTCCATGTGCCGGGCTGCCCCTCCACCTCTTCAAGGTAGTTTACGTTACTGAGTATCTTGTATTCAAGGCTGAGCACTTCTTCAAGATCGTAGGTCTGCTCCGAGAATTTGTCGCCTTGTGTGAGGGCGGTCATGACCTCGTCCTGAGACTGCAGACCCAACATAAACAGCTGGAAGTCGTACAGGCGGTTGTTTTGATCCACAACGACGACGATCTCGTTTTCCCTGACGGGCCATCTTGACTGTTTGCCGACA
>CANQCC010000085.1 GCA_947589635.1 uncultured Clostridia bacterium
TCCTTTACGGAGCCCTTCAAACAGCCCATAGAGTACGCGCAAAAGGTGGGAGAACTTACAAATATGCTCGGCGCGGGCAAGATACTTGTGCAGCGCTACGGGGATATATTGAGCGGCAAGCGCACCTGGCAAAAGGAGCTCAGCTTTTCAAACGTCCGTCCAACGCTTAAGGATGCGGTCGCGGGCGATATCACCGCCGCGATGCCGTACAGAGCTATGCTAAACATAATAAACTTCATTCAGGCGGTGGACAAGGTTGTGCCGGGATTCGCGGGATATGAGACGCTGCTGTACAGCCCGGAGCTTAAGTTCTATTCCAACAAAATCAAGATGGACGAGCACCTCAACACCTCCATTCGCGGGCTGCATTGCCTCGGCGACAGCAGCGGCTGGACGCGCGGACTTATGATGGCGTCCGTGATGGGCGTGCTTATGGCGCGAAACATACTTGGCATAGACTAAAACGCATGTAATGAAGCAACTTCCGATAAACGGATAAGCATATGTTGTGCAAACGCCTTCGACATAGACTAAACGCGCATGGCAAGATAATTTACCCTTGTCAATGAGTGTCGAAAGTCTTAAGAGGTCAATTCGTCTGATTTGACAGAGATATTATCCGCACGATAAAAACATCGGGGGATAGCGCGGGATATAAAATTTTTAGAACATTATGGATATTAAAAGAAGGGACGATGGGTGACCGCCGTCCCTTTTACATAAATTTACACGCAAAAAATTCCGCTTGCGGTTTACGCTATAAGTATGCAAACGGCGGATAAAACTTATATAGAACAGAGGAGACGGGCGCCCCGCGCCATACTTATTATATTTGCGACGCTTTTGATGGCGGCAGGATCGCCGCTGTTTTTTATGCCTCGCGAGAGGGCAAGTTTGCCCGCGGACGGCATGAGCATATGCTCTGACGCCGAAAACAACGACGGATACGTGTACGTCATGGGCACTCCGATAGGGGTGTCCATAGGCGCGGGCGGACTTATTGTGCAGGACAGCGTGGGCGTCAGCACAAAAAGCGGCGAAGTATTTCCCGCAAGCTGCATACAGAAGGGAGACGTAATAATATCCGTGGACGGCGAAGAGCTTAATTCGATATACAAATTAAAGCTGCTGCTTGACAACTCATCGGGCAGCGTGCGGCTGAAAGTGGCAAGAAAAGGGAACATATTTTTTGCGGACGTCACTCCGGTAGAAGACTCCGCGGGCGCGAAGCGGATAGGCCTCATGCTTAAAGAGGACATCGGCGGCATAGGTACTTTGACTTTCGTCACTCCTGAGGGCAGATTCGGCGCGCTCGGGCATTTCATATCGGACGAGGAGGCCGGGCTTAGGGAAGAGCTGACGCAAGGAAAGATATATCCCACCTCCATCGACGGCGTGATCAAGGGGGAAAAGGGCAAGGCGGGCGGCCTGCAAGCGGAAGTGAACAGGCTGCAGAACGCATGCGGCAAAATTGAGAGTAATACGCTTATTGGGATCTACGGCGAGTACAACTGCCCAGTGACAGGCGAGCTTATGCGCGTTGCGGGCAAGGGCGAGGCCAAGATGGGCGCCGCAAAAGTGCTTGCGACAATAAAAGGCGATTCTCCCGAGTTTTACGACATAGATATTGTCAAAGTCATATCGCAATCTTCATCCGACGAAAAGGGGATGGTCATAGCCGTCAAGGATAAACGTTTGCTTGAAGAGGCGGGCGGCATTGTGCAGGGGATGAGCGGCAGTCCGATAATTCAGAACGGCATGTTTATTGGCGCAGTCACCCATGTTTTTTTGCAGGATCCGACAAGAGGCTACGCTGTGCACGGCAGGTTTATGCTTGAAAACGCTTTGGACTCTCAAAACAGACTCGCCGCATAAATCAATATATATGCAATCATACTTGCCGCATATATCAAAGCGTTCAAAAAATGCGTAATGTAATTAAGACGATTAGAATGCTGAAAATGCATTTTAGCTTGTTGCAGGAATGATAATTTCCATCTTGAAAAACTTATGACGTAAAGCGCGGGCAAAATTCGCTCGCGCACGTTTTAATCGTTTAGAATACCTGTTTTATAGTGCGTAAGCGCCCATTCGCTCCGCGGCGGTAAGGATAAATTGTTTGTTTGTGGGCTTGCCCTTGTTTTCGTCCAGAGTCTCGCCAAACTCCCTGTACAGCACGTCGACGTCCCCTCTGAGCCACGCGGCGGAGATGGCGTTTTGGATATCCTTTTCCGCGCTTGCGACGTCCACGCCGAACTTGTCGGACAGGTCTTTATAGCCTTTATATTTGAGAGGCAATATCTCTTCGCCGTCAAGAGCGCATTTAAGAAGCTCCGCAAGCAGCGTATATCCCTTGAGGTTGGGCGAGAAGCCGAGGGACAGCAGATATTTTTTTGATAGCATCAGGTTTTTTGTCACCTCAGCATATTAGCATGCCCCGCATATAAAGGCGGTAGCTTAATGTGCGGGACTTTAAGTATTTTTGCGCGTTTTTGTCATATGCGAACGGAAAAATCATACTGTTTACTATGTCATCCGCACGCACAAGGATATTTGCATCGGCAATCAGGGACATGTTCAAAAGGCACGCCAAAGTGATAATTTGCTGCGTCGCGCTTATGGTCGTCGGCATAATTTTGGGCGGGGCGCTCGCCTATAGAGAGGTGGACGGCAATTTTGAGGTCGTCGCGCGAGTGGACGCAGAAACCTCATCCGGCAAGATTTTTCTGTTTGGAAGTCTTATACTTCTGGCGTTTTACGCGCTTATATTGCTGTCCGGGCTCAACAACAAAACGGTATTTATAATCTGCGTGCCATTTTTTGCGACGGGGTTTATACTTGGCAGATTTGCGCTCGCGCTTATCATGAGGTATGACGTATTTGGCATTTTCAATCTGATTTTCGTATATCTGCCGTTGATACTCGTCTCGTTTGCGCTTATGCTTATCGCGGCGTGTACGGCAATAGGCGCGCCCCGCTGCGAGTGCGCCGACAGGGGAGGACTTAGACCGTCCTTTGTAAAGATAGTCAAACTGTATCTGATAAACTTGGCTGTCGCGTTTGTCATCTGCATAATCATAGGCGCGCTTGTCGGCGGAGTCATAGTGGTAAGCATATTTTAAGCGTCCTCATTGGGAAAATCGCCCGCAGCGTTTAAAGCATTATATTTGTACTGTAACTATTTGCGCGATGGGTTTTGGACGCGTATTTTTTTACGGCGCAGAAGTCGAGGGCTTTCTTTTGCATAATTTTTTCAATGCTATGCACGCTATTAAAAAAACGAGCGAGGTTTTTATATGGATACTTCAAAACATGAATTTTCCGCGCTTGGCGTGATAGTATGCCTGCTTTTCGCCGTCGCCGTATGCGTGGCGGGACTTCTGCCTGTCGCGTGCGCAAACGTGGCGCATGCGGCCTCATTTGAGAGCGAGGGCAAGGCGGCGTATCTTATGGACAGCGCTACGGGCACCGTGATATACGCGCGGAGAGAGAAGGAAAGACTGCCTATCGCAAGCATGGTCAAAATTATGACCGCGCTTCTGACTTTCGAGGCGGTTGAAAGAGGAGACGTCGGCTTTGACGACATGGTCGCGGTAAGCGGTAACGCCGCAAGCATGGGCGGCTCGCAAGTGTTTCTGGACGCGGGCAGCGAGCATAAACTTGACGAACTGCTTAAAAGCGTGATAGTGGCTTCCGCAAACGACAGCTGCGTGGCGCTCGCGGAGCACATCGACGGCAGCATAGGCGCGTTTGTCAACAGGATGAATTCGCGCGCGGCGGAACTCGGCATGAAAAACACCAACTTCAAAAACTGTACGGGGCTTCCCGCGGCAGAGAGCTTTTCCTGCGCGGAAGACGTCGCCAAAATGTTTTCGGAGCTTATAAAACATCCGCGTTACTTTGAATATGCGGCGATTTGGACCGAAGATTTCAAGCATCCGAGCGGCAGGGTGACGACAATCACCAACACGAACAAACTTGTGCGCTTCTACAAGGGTTGCGACGGCGGGAAGACGGGATTCACAAATGAGGCGATGTTCTGTCTTGCGGCTACCGCCAAGCGCGCCGATACGCGGGTGATCGCGGTTTTGATGGGCGCGTCCTCCGCGAAGAGCAGGAACGCCGCGATAAGCGCGATGTTTGATAACGCCTTTGACAACTATGAAAACAGAGTCTTTGTAAAGGCGGGCGAGCAACTTGAAAAGAGCGTGGAAGTTTCAGGAGGCAAGAGCGACACAGCATATGCGTGCGCAAAAGACGACCTGACCGCGTTTATGGCGAGGAGCGATAAGGCAAAGTATGAGGTCAGATACGACTTGCCGAGCTTGATAGGCGCTCCCGTGCGCGCTGGACAAAGTTTGGGCAAAATTTACCTCGTACGCGAAGGCGAAGTTATTGCCGAGACTGAGGCGCTGTCTTTAAGCGACGTCAAGCGCATGAGCCTTTTTGACGCCATAGGCGAAATTGGCAAACACTGGGCGACAAGATAACGAAATGAAGCGCTTTAAGAGGAATATTTACGACGTTATGGCCGAGGCTTTTGCCCTGGTCATAACTTTTTGCAAGCGTAAAAATTTTCGGCTTTTACGATGTGGCAAGTAATTATAATTTTTCAACAGCATCAACTTTCGACGCGCTTTTTCATCATGCGGCGAGCTCTTTAAGCGGTAGGCGCAAATTGCTTTGACATTTTTTGCGCGGCGTGTTAATATTTTAGGGCGGTAAAGCGCCGCTCGCCATCGAGGCGAGCAGTTAAGTTCGGATGAGGGCTTCGCCCATTGGAGAGAGTATGTACGCGTTTGACGATGTGGATATAAGCGAGGCGACGGCGGATATTTTGTCGGCGTCCGCAGAGGACGGATCCTTAAACTTGCCCGACGACGGCGAGGAGTCGTCCGTCGCGCCACAAGCGGAGCTTGACGATAACGTGTTGCCTTTTGAAAAGCCGCAGATAGTGTATCACATATCGGATTTTGACGGGCCTCTCGACCTTTTGTACCAGCAGATCAAGGACGCTCAGATCGACATCGAGGACATATTTATCTCGGATATTACCAGTCAATACGTAGCCATCATCGACAGCACTCCGCGCGAGGAGCTCGACCTCGATTACGCGGGAGAGTTTATCGTCATGGCAGCGGAGCTTGTGTATCTCAAGTCGCTGAGGGGCTTGCCCAAAGAGGACGAAGAGATATCCGAAGACGATCCCGCCTATGAGAGGCAGCTGTTTATCAACAAACTTAAAGAATACGCGCTGCTCAAGGAGCAGAGCGAAAAATTGCGCGAAGTGGAGACGATAAATCGCTTTTATCGCCAGCCGACCTATACGGATAAGGATTATCGCGTGGCGCTTGTAAATTTCTCGCTGCCAAAACTTGTCGAGGCGTTCGCAAGGGTGCTCGCAAACGCCGAAAAACGCGGGCAGGAAGTCATTCCCAAAAAGGTCATGAAGGACAGATTGTCCGTCCACGAACAGATGGAAAGCATACGCGCCGTCATCGGCGAGCGACTTGAGGTGGAGTTTACCGAGCTTTTCGAGGAGGACTATGACAAGGCGGATATTATCACGACTTTCCTTGCAGTGCTGGAGCTTGTCAAATACGGCATAATAAGCGTGGCGCAGCAGGACACTTTCGGAGTGATAAAGCTGTACGCGCTTGACAACACTCTTGACGCGCAAATAAATTTCGAAGAGGGCGACGATGGAAAATATTGAGAATGTAATCGAGGCGTTGATTTTTTCAAGCGGAAACGCGATCGCAAAAGCCGATATAGTAGAAAAAGTGCCCGAGCTCACTACGCAAAAGCTGAATTCCGTGGTCAAAAACATCCAGAAGCGCTATTGCGGCGACAGCGGCATATTGTTGCTTGACTTTAACGGCAAACTGCAATTCACATCAAATCCCGCCTATGGGGACGTAGTGGCGGACGTGCTGACCCCGCTGAAGGAAAAAGAACTTACGCGCACCCTGCTCGAAGTGCTGTCCGCGGTGGCGTACAAACAGCCCATCACAAGGCTTGAAATCGACGATATGCGCGGCGGCACAAACTCCGAATACGCGCTTTCGGGACTTCTCAAGGCGGGACTTGTCGAGGCGGTCGGGCGCAAAGATACCGTCGGAAAGCCCATTTTGTATGGCACTACGGACGAATTTTTGAAGAAATTCCAGCTGAGCGACATAACCGACCTTCCGGACTATTCCGAAGTGCTTGAAAAGCTTATCCTTCTCAACGGACCCACGTTCGACACGCTGT
>CANQCC010000086.1 GCA_947589635.1 uncultured Clostridia bacterium
CTGAGGGATAAAAAACTCCGCTTATATTCGCACGCTTCCGTGACAAATCGCACGTCCTTAAGGCGCCGTCTTACGTGAGAAAGCGAGGCGGGAAGAGCTATGCGCGCCCCGGCTTTGGCTGTGCTCGCGCAATATTTCAAAAACTGCCGCCTTTCCTCCTCGGAGAAGTCAAGCCCGCCCGCCATATTGACATAGTTTGAAAATTCCACGCTCTCGCCGCCTATCATGGCTACGGTTTTAATGTCCGCGCGCGCGAGTATGTGCGCGACCATCGCCGTCGTAGTCGTCTTGCCGTGAGTGCCCGCGATCGCTATGCCGTTGCAAAACAGAGCGTCTACCGCGCCAAGCGCAAGACTCCTTGTCAACACGGGGATCCCAAGCCGTCTTGCAAGCGCCAACTCAAAGTGATCTTCCTTAGCGGCGGCAGTATGCACGACAAGAGACGCCGAAGAAACAAGATCCCTCCTCTCTCCCTCGTAAACTTCGGCGGACTTCAGCCCTCTTGCAAGCTCGCCAAGGCGGGAGTCGCTGCCCGAGACCTCAAATCCCATATCCGAAAAGAACGCGGCGAGCGCGTTTATGCCTACGCCGTTTATGCCGACAAAATGTACCCTGCACACGCCACACTATATGAGGCGATTTTAATATTTGACAGTCAAATTTTCTGCGTTTTGCCAAAATTTGCTTAATTTTTGAACCTTTTTACCCGTTTTTTGCCCTCAAAACCAAAAAATCGGCGCAAATGAAAAAAATTTTCTTGATAAACTACAAATTGTATGATAGGATTTTAGCATAAATAACAAGGAGGTAAGTATGCTCAACATCACGGACATCAAGATAAGACTTGTGACCGGTGACAGCTCCAAGCTTAAGGCTGTAGCATCTATCATCATCGACGACTGCTTTGCGATCCATGATATCAAGATCATTGCCGGCGACTCGGGAGAGTTTATAGCCATGCCCTCCAGAAAGACACCCGCCGGGGATTTCAAAGATATCGCGCATCCTATCAATTCCGACACCCGCGAGCATCTGAGAGCGCAAATCATGAATGCCTACAAAAAGAGCCTCGAAGAAGCCTGAACCACTTATCAAAAGGCCTGCAAATCTTCTGCAATAACCCCACCGCATATCATTATTACCCGAATTGCAAATTTTGCATTTTGTAAGCGCTTCGACCTTATCCGGGCCTATTTTGAGGTATGCCCAAAAGGCGAACGGCGCCGCGCGGCGCAAGCGGGAAAGCATCCCGCTTTTATTATGCCCGATTAAATTTTATCCGGAGCGTTGCACATATAAATTTATGACTAAATGCGCATATTAACCCTGCCGCATGCGTCTTTTTTATACAAAAAGCGGACATATGCTCATATCCGCTTAAAACAATTTGTTTGCCGCAAGGTATTATAAAATGCATACGAAAACATATGCGGATCGCGCTTAACAAGAGGACTCGCCGCCCCACTTCGCCTCGAGCGCTTTGACGTCCGTCTTGCCTATGTTGGTGCGCGGGAAGGGCCCGACCGAAACCACCTCGCGAGGAGTGTTCCACTTTGACAGGCGCTTTGCGACGTGAGATATTATCTGCTGCTTTTGCGCGGGGCTCAGCTCGTCCTCGACAAGCACCCTGATATACGGCTTGCCCTCGATCTTGTACTCGATCGCGACCGCCTCTTTCACAAAGTCCAGCTCCTGCGCCGCGCCCTCTATGTCGGAGGGGAAGACGTTCATGCCCGAAATTTTGATCAGCCTCTTCTTGCGCCCTATAAAGTGCAACCTGCCCTGCTCGTCAATGCTGAAGATGTCTCCCGTCTTCACCCACTTTTTGCCGTCGATATCAACAAAGACAGCTTTTGTAGCCTCTTCGTCGTGCAGATAGCCCGTCATAAGCTGGTTGCCGCTTACAAGCAGCTCCCCCCTCTCCCCGACGGGAACAGGCTTAAGTTCCTCATCCACGACCATGACCTGCGTATCGCCCGCCGGCAGCCCAAGCGAGCCTTCCAAAAACTCCCCGCGTTTTGTCAACGCGCACACCGTGACTGTCTCGGTAAGCCCGTAGCCGGGGGACAGCATGCCCGTCCCGCCGCTCTCCCGCATGCGCTGTGAAAATGCGCGCACAAGCTCGTCCTGCACGGTATCGCCGCCGACGTACACGTCCTCTATGCTTGAGATATTGTCCCCTCTGAATGTGTCGAGCGCAAGCAGTTTGCTTATCATCCTCGGCACCGCAAGCATAGTCGTAATGCGCTCCTTCGCGATGACTTTCGCGCATTTTTCGGCGTTGAAGCGCGACATCAGCACGCACGCCATATTGGTGCTCAGCGACGCATGCACGCCTACGCACAGCCCGAAGCCGTGAAACATGGGCATCACGCAAAGCATTCTGTTCTTTTCCGAAAACCTGTCGCCGAGGTGAGTCGCAAGGTTGTCCACTATCGCGTTGACGCTTCTTGAGGACAGCTCTATCGTCTTGGGCGTGCCCGAAGTGCCGCCGGATTGCATATAAAACGCCGCCTCTTCTCCGTCGCCCTCGTACGCCTCGAACGTCTTGCCCCTCTTAAGCCCTATATAACCGTAAATCAGATATGGGCAGACAACTATCTTCGCGCCCTTTGCGCGAGGCTTGAAGCGCCTGAGATTTATGTCGGACAAAAACACCGCCTTCGGCTTTATCTTTTCAAACGCCGCGCCAAACTCGTCGGGAGAATAAAGCGGGTGTATCATCGCCGCCACCGCGCCTATCCTCGAACACGCGTAAACCGCCACCGTGCCCTGAATTATGTTGGGCAGCGCAATCATGACGGCGTCCCCTTTTCGCACTCCAAGCGCCCACAGACCCGCAGCCACGCGGTCTATCTGCTTGAAAAACTCCTCAAAGCGCATCTCGCGCGAGCGGCATTTGACCGCAAGCTGATTTTGCTTTTCATGGAAGGTCTTCATGTACTCGTAAATTGTCGTATGTATAGATCTCATGTCTTTATTATACTATTATATCCTTAAGCAGTCAAAGCGTTTTTGCCCTCTTAACGCATTTAATCGGCAGTCTGTCCGCCCGATGAAAAAAATTTTTGTCTTCCGCGTATAAGAAAAAATTTGCCGTCAATACTTTAAGCAAAACGGAGGTACGAAAAATGAGTAAATTTTCTGTAGCAATGAAGCGTTTCGGCGGCTTTTTGAAGCGCAACGCATTCTACTTTCTTATCGTTTTGTGCATAGCGTCCGTCGCCACGGTCATTGCGCTTGCCGTCACAAGGAACAACGTGAGCAAGGACGCCAACCTGTCTGCGGGCGACAACCAGACCATTCAGCCCGAACCCGACCTCGGCGGCGGCGAACAGAATAAACCTCAGGAAGAAGACAAAAAACCCGAAGATCCGCCCGCGCCCGTGTTGACCTTCAAGATGCCCTGCACAGGCACCATGAAAGTGGAATACGCCCACGACCAGATCATCCAAAGCAGCACTTTCGGGCATTGGGCTACGCATGAAGGCATAGACTTCGTGTCCGACGACCTCAACATCTACGCGTCGGCGGACGGAGTGGTCAAGGAAGTGGACGGCGACGCGCTTGAAGGCAACTATGTCGTGATAGAACACGCCGACGGATATGTGACCGTGTATAAATCCCTCGCGGATATGTGCGCGCTGAAGGTCGGCGCCAAGGTGACGCAGGGGCAACTGCTCGGACAGATGTCCATCTCTCAGGGAGAGGAGACCGCGGTCGGACCGCACCTCCACTTCGAGGTATGGAAAAACGGCGAAAGCGTAAATCCCCTCGACGTGCTGCTGCTTGAGGAAAAATAATCGCCTTAAACCCTTAAAATATCAAACCTTTCAACATAAGACAAACATAATCTCCCCCTTACAAAAAGGCGACCGCATTGCGGCCGTCTTTTTGCATAAAAAGCGCTTTATATCGCGATATTTGCATGTTAAAAGACTTATTTTGTCATTTCAGTCAAGCAGAGGCAGGATGTCTTTGACCTTGTCCAAAACGTAATCGGGCTTGACTTTTGAGGTTGGCAGCATATCCGCCGTCGTCTCTCCGGAGAGGACAAGTATGGACACAAATCCGCAATTTTTGCCAAACGCGACGTCCGTATACAGCCTGTCGCCCACCATTGCTATCTTGCGCGCGGGCAGGTTATATTTCTTTGCGAGGCGCTGTCCCGCGGTCTTGTGCGGCTTTCCCATGATCATGTCGGGGGTCTTCCCCACCGTAAGCCTGACCGCCTCTATCATGGCGCCGACGTCGGGCATCGGGCAGCCGGGAGCGGGGCAAAAATAGTCGGGGTGCGTCGCGATGTAAGGCAAACCCTCGTTGACATAGGAGCAAAACTTGTACAGCCTGTCATAGCTGAGCGACGTGTCGAAGCCGATGACGCATATGTCGGGCGCCTCGTCGACGACCTCTATGCCGTACAGCTCGAACTCGCTTTTCAGCCTGTCGTTGCCAAGCAGATATACCCTTGCGCCGCGATAGTTGTCAAGGATGTATTCGCAGGTCACCTGTCCGCTTGTGTATATCTCGTCGGAGTACGTGCGCAATCCAAGTTTATTCAGCCTCGCGATATAGTCCGTATGCATGCGCGAGCTGTTGTTGGTGAAGAAGCAGATCCTCTTTCCTCTTTTGCGCAACTCGTTTATCGCCGCAAACGAGCCCTCGATCTCCTCGTCGCCGATATAGACGGTCCCGTCGAGGTCAAAGACAAACAATTCGACATCTTTAAGGTTTTTCATACCCTTCCTTATCCCGCGCGGAACCTTGCCGTTATGCCCGAGGCGAACGCGTAGCCCAGCAGGCTGTCGCTGAATGCCCCCGCAAGAGACATCGCGCCAAGCATATCCGCCCTTGTGACCTCGCTTTTCAGCCAATAGCCTGCGTCGGGATACAGCCGCCGCCAGAACCGTTGACAGGAGCGCTGTTTTTGCCCCTCGAGCCGCTCGAGCAGATCCATGCGGTACTCACTTAAAATATAGCTTATTCTAAAATAAGCGTTTGCGTCAAAAAAGTCAACTTTTTTTGCGGGGATATCCTCTTTTATGCCAAGATATGACAACACGTCAAGCGCGTCGTCAAGACAGGCGGGCGGCATGCAGTCTATGGAAGGCGCGCCGAGAAAGGCGCCGTAGAACGTCGAGATAAGGCAGCTTGACAAAAATTTGTACTCTCCGATAAGCCTTGCCTTCCTGCCCGATTTCGCCGCGATCGCCTTAAGCAACCTCGCCATAAGCTCCGCGCTGTCCATGCCGCGCTTGAGTGAGGATATCTCAAGCAACTTCAGCGCAAGCTGCACGGCGTCGTCCGCGCCTTCATACTCCGCCTCCTCACCCGAGTCTATGGCAAGCACTCGCTTTGAAAAGAAGCGCTCAAAGGACGCAAGCCGTTGAGAAAACAATATGCCGTATCCTGCCGCCAAATGTCGAAACGGGCAGTTTAACAACACGTTTTTGTCGATAAACACGTTGTTCGGAGGATAATCGCACATGACGTCGTCTGTGGACGGAGCCGCAAAATACAGCGACCAACCTATCCCCATCTGCCTTGCAAGCCGCTTGCACGCCTCCGCGGCAGGGGCAGTCCCCACACCCACGATGTGACGGATATGTTCAGGCACGCGCGCCTCCCCGCCGGATATATCCTCTTCGGAGGCCCTGAAAATCCGATACACCCTCTTAAGTTGCGCGCAAACTTCTTCCGCCTCGGACGAGAATTCCTCTTCATGCAGCACGCACACCGCACCTTGCTCTATCTCGTCAAAAAGCGCGTGCACTACGCCTACGTCCTCGCCGATATGCACGGCGGTTTTGCCAATTGAGATCTCGCTCATAATCGCTCTCCTTTTGCCCGGATATTTTGTATATTTATTTATTATTAAAATAAATCCTTATATCCGCGTCTTGAAATATACATCTTTTGCGCGCGCATATGCGGGCGGCTTTTGCCGCCATCCGTCTTTTTATGTCATATTGCCTCGCCATGTCATGCGCCGCCTTATTACTTGCGCCAAAGTCGCGCGGCAAATATTCTTGTCTTTCATAATTTGTCGATATAAAATTGTAAAACTTTGTCCAATTTATAAAAATATTGTAAAATAACCTCTCGCTTTCAATATGCTAAATCTCTTCCCGTGCCACATCTTGTGTTTGGATTTGAGGGGATATGCCATATCTTGAGGCGGAAAATTTTCTTGTATTTTTCGTTTGTT
>CANQCC010000087.1 GCA_947589635.1 uncultured Clostridia bacterium
AGCACTTCGACAATGCCGCTGACAAGTCTGGCGTTTCTGGCGTCCTCTTTGGAGGGCTCGTCTTCCTCGCTCTTTTCTGGCTTGGAGCTGAGTATCGCGTTGCTCGCCTGCTCGTCAAAGTAGCAATCGTTATTAGCCTTGACAAAGTCGACGACTTTGACTATCTCGGAGTTGGATATAAACGCGCCCTGAATGCGCTTGAAGGAGCCGCCCACATGGTACAGCATATCTCCCTTGCCAAGCAGATTTTCCGCGCCCACCGTGTCGAGTATGGTCTTGCTTGAGCCGCTGTCCGACACTCTGAACGCTATCCTCGACGGGAAGTTGTTTCTTATCGTGCCCGAAATGACGTCGACGGACGGCCTTTGAGTCGCTATTATCAGGTGTATGCCCGACGCGCGCGCGAGGCTGGCAAGTTTTGCTATCAACGCCTCGATGGACTTCTTGCCCGTCGCCATCAGGTCGGCAAATTCATCGATAATTACAAATATGCGCGGGATCGTGGGAAGCCCCGCCTTCCTGCAATAATCGTTGTATGTGGCGATATTTTGTATCTTCAGTTCGCTGAATACCGCCATCCTGCGCAAGTGCTCGTCAATTGCCCAGGTGAGCGCCTTTATCGCCTTGTCGGCGTCGCAGATTATCTCATCCATCAGCAGATGAGGTATGCCGCTGTAGAAGGACAATTCCACGCGCTTTGGGTCTACCATGATGAAACGCACGTCGTCGGGAGTCGCCTTATACAGCACGCTTACGATGAGAGAATTTATGCAACAGCTCTTGCCCGCGCCCGTAGACCCCGCGATGATGACGTGCGGCAGATCGTTCACCGCCGCCACATAACTGTCTCCGTACAGGTCGACGCCAAGCGCGAACGTGGCGGGATCTTTTGCGTTGTTAAACTCCTTGGATTGCAAGACCTCGCTTAAGTTGACGGTGCGGCGGAACTTGTTGGGGACCTCTATGCCGACCGCGTTTTTGCCGGGAATGGGCGCGAGGATGCGCACGCTTTCGACCTCCATCTTCATGGCGATGTCGTTTGAATATTGCAATATCGTGCTGACGGATTTGCCCTTCTTCATCTCCACCTGCAACATGTACATAGTGAACGTGGGACCGACAAGCACGCTTTCGACCGAACTTTCTATGCCGAAGAACGCGAGAGTGCGTACAAGTTGCTCCTTCTTCGCCTCATAGTCCTCGTTCTGATCCACCTCTGCCACGGGGGGATTGAGAAGACTTATAGGAGGCGCAACATAGGGACGACGGGGCTTTTCCTTCTCCTCTGCCTGCTTTATCGTCTGCGCTATTGTGGGTTGAATGACTTTCGAACCGCCCGCGCCGGGAATGTCCGACTTGCGGCTGCCCGCTTCGACCTTTTGCTTAAACAGGCTGTCGCGGCGCACATCCAGAGCGTCTCTCGCCTGAGTCGTACGCGAAGTCTGCCCCTCCTGCTTTGCGGAAGGCTCGGGCCTTGCGTCGCCAGCAGGCTTTCTGGCGGACTCGTCCTGCCCCGCGAACGCGCGAGGAAGTTTGGTGTTTTGCGACGGCATATAGCCTACGCCGCTCATAATATTCTGATTCTGAGGCGTTACGTATCCGTCCTGCGCGTTTACGCTGCGCGCAAGTTCCGCTCCGGGTGCGGAGGGTCTGAATTCCGGGACAGGTTTATCCTCGCCTCGCGATTCTTGCCCCGCGTTGCCGTTTTGCGCGTTCTGAACCGTGTTTTGCGTATTCTGAATCGGATTTTGTACGTTCTGTCCAAGGTTTTGCGAGTTATATCCGGTGTTTTGCGCGTTCTGCGCCGAGGATGCTGAATTGTTTGAGGACGCCAAAGAAGACGCGCCTGTCGCCTGATAGGGCTCTCTTGTCCCCGCTCGATTTGCGGCGTCGTATGTCCCTCTTGCCCCTGCTGCTGCCGAATTATATGTCTCTCTTGCGCCCGCTTGATTTGCCGCGGGTTTGTCGTCGACAATCGAGTACGGCTGAGACGGTTTCATGTCGTTGACGGAGCGCTGCTCCTCCCCCCTCTGCCTTGAGGCGGGGGCTTTCATGTCGGGCGCGGAGTATGCTTCTGCGTCGGGAGCGGGCGTCTCGGCCTGTCTCGAAGCGCGGGCAAAAGCCGGCTCATAGGAATTGCGGGCGTTGTTGAGCGCGCCCAACATCCCAACATTGACGTCGCTGTCCGAAGTCGCGTTTATCGCCGCCTTGACGGTGGAATTTGTCCTATCCTCCACGCGAGGCATGGTGCGGGTGGGCTTGGCGAGTTCCTTCTTCTCGTTGTCGACGGGCTCCGCCTTAAGCACGTCCGCCGAGCGCGGCGAAGTATCCGCGTCCGCCTCATAGATGGGAGGCATGCTCTCGCTCCATTTTCTCAACTGCGCCTTCTTGATATCTTCAAAATCGGTGGGATCCGCCGGAATCCTGTCCTCTTCCTCGCTCTCCTCCGCGCGATGGCGGCTTATATAGTCGGAGCGGATGCCGTCGCTGTCGCCCTCGCCGGAGATCTTCGCAAGCAGCTCCTCCTTGCGGGAGGGTTGATTGTATGTCGCGCCGAAATCGGTAAGCGGCTTAAGCGACTTGCCGTTTGCCATGGTCTTGTTGTATCTCTCGATATTTTCGTCGCTGGGCCCCGTGCCGAAAAGAATTTCCCTTGCGGTGTCCGCGGGAGTCGCGTATGTGCCGAGCTTTGGTTCTGGAGGAGCATACTGTTGCGGGCGGGGATTGTTGATTATCTCGTCCTCATATCCGCCGCGCTTGTTGGGATATAGCGCGTCAAAACTGCCGAGGGGCCTGTATCCTTCGGCGCCCTTGCGGCGGCTGGAGCGGGTCCTCTCCCCGTCCACGTCCACGACGTAAAGGCTTGCGCCCTCGCGCGCGGTGGAAAAATCAGTCAAAGTGGGCTCTTTGGAGGCGACTATTCTCTCCCCTCTGTCGCGGCGAACGCGACGGAATGCGCGGGGAGCCTTGCCCGCAGGCGCCTCTTCCTCCGCCCTCTTTCTGTCCGCAGACGAGACCGCCGTATAAGTAACGTTGCGGCGGATTGTCGGGAAAATGCCGAAAAACGCCATTATCAAAAACGCGGCGCTGGCGACGGCAAGCGCGCCTACGCCCGTCATAAGTTTCATGAGAGGAAATGCCGGAATGCCCAACAACATGCCGCCCGCGGTATTTGTGCCGTGATAGCAATTTACAAGATATTCGCCGTAATTTGCGCCGATTATGTGCCCGCTTGAGGTGTAAATGTGCAGCGCGAACACGCCCACAAGCCACAGCAGGAAGAAATAGAGCGCGCGGGAGAGGCGCTGCTTGCGCTTAAGCCCAAACGCTATCGCGACGCCGACGACTATGCCCGCAAGCGAGTACGCATAAGAGGCGATGCCAAAAAAGCCCACCAAAAATCCGTATACCATCCTGCCTACGCCGCCGAGCGCCCCGACGTCGGACAAAAAACAGAACAGAGAAACCACGGCGATAAGCACGCCTATCGCTATTCTGTTGCCCCTTGAAGCCTTTGCCTGTCTTGTGTCCGTCACGTTAACCTTCCTTTGTCCTCGGGCGCGGCTGCCCTTGTGCGCATATATGCGTATATAAGTTATTAGCTTGAATATTATATCATAAACGAAAATCAAATACAAGCGATATGACAAATTTATTTCCCGCTCGTTTGTCAAATCAAAGCCGTATGAAAAATCAAGCTCCCATAAGGAAAAAATCAAGCCGGCGGCGCGCGGCGCTAAAGCAAAAAACCTTCCGAAAACGGAAGGCGTTTGAAGACGTAAGTTATCGGATATTTTTTGCGAGCGAAAGCGCAAAACTGCTTACGTATTGACGATTTATGCCTCTTTGAAGGCTTTAAGAACATCTACGTCGGGGTTTTCGGCGACAACGGAGGCGCAGACTTTGTCGACGTTTCCAAAGATGTAACGCGCGGCGCGAAGCACGTCGTCCTTTGTTATCTCGTCTATCGCTTTCATCCTCTCTTCAAAGCTGTACAGCCTTCCGGTCTGTATGCAATGGGCGCCGAAAGCTCGCATCACGGAGGAAGAGCTCTCCTGCCCGAGGACGAGGGAGGTCTTAAGCTGTTGCTTGCCCTTTTGCAGTTCCGCGTCGGATATGCCCTCTTTGAGAAGCCGGTCTATCTCCCCTTTTATCGCCCTTACGGCCTTAAGCGCGCTGTCTTGATTTGTGGCGGTGTATATGACGTAGGCGCCGCATCCGTCGTATGCGGACGGATATCCCAATATCGTGTAGCAAAGTCCCAATTTTTCGCGCACGCTCTGAAACAGCCTCGAGGACATCTCGGTGCCGAATATGGCGGACATCAGATTTGCATTTAGAAGCTCGCGCGTGCCATAGCCGTAGCACGGAAAGGCAAACGCGATGTGGGTCTGCTCTATGTGCTTTTTAACTTTGACAAACGCGCTTCTTTCGGGCGCGGCAAGGTGGGGGCGCTCCGCGGGCGCGGACGGAGTCATTCTGCTTTCGAAATACTTTATTACAAGCTCCGCCGCCTCGCTTTCGGTCATGTTGCCCGCTATGGCGACTACTGTGTTGCCCGGCACGTACAGGTGGGAGCGATATTCGCGCAAGGTCTCGCTTGTCATGTCGGCAAGCGTCTTTTTGGTGCCGAGAATGGGTTTTTCAAGCGGACTGTCCTTGAAAAACGCCGAAAGCAGCCTCTCGAGGCAGACGTCGTCGGGCGCGTCCTCGCTCTCGTTTATCTCCTCTATGACGACGCGGCGCTCCTTTTCAAGCTCCTCGGGGTCGAAGGTCGGATCGAAATACAGGTCGGAAAGTATGTCCGCGCACTTTTCGGCGGCGCTGTCGATGGATACCGTATGAAAACACGTGTAAGTCTTTGCCGTATACGCGTTTATTTGCGCGCCGAGGCTGTCTATCTCGTCGACGATGTCGAAGCCCGTCCTGTGCGACGTGCCCTTGAAGACCATGTGCTCTATAAAATGAGATATTCCCGCAAGCCGCTTGCTTTCCGTAGCGACGCCCGCGCCAACAAAGACGCCTATTGCAACCGAGCGCACGCAGGGATTGTAGACATGCACAAGTTTAAGTCCGCTTTTGAATTGAATGGGAGATGTCATAGCCATATTATAGCACATAGTTTTTAAGTGGCAAACATATTTTATACCATGAACGAGAGAACTTTCCGCGCCTTTTGGGCAAATTTTGTCATAGTTGCCGCGCTTATATCCGCGTTTGCCATCGCCGCTCTCAGCGCCATGCCCGACGGAGACGAGACCGCAACCGTGGGCGCGATATACGGCGGAAATGAGGATACGGGCGCGGTGGCGCTTATGTTCAACGTGTACGAAAACGCCGACATAGTGCAAAAAATCGCGGACTTGTTTGCGCAAAGAGGAGAAACCGCCACCTTCTTCGTGGGCGGAAGTTGGGTCGCAAAAAACCCCGATACCCTGCTTAAAATCGCCGCCGCAGGCTTTGAGATCGGCAACCACGGCTACCTGCACCGCGACCACGCCTCCCTATCCCTCAAACAGAACTTGAACGAAATACGTCTGACCGAAACGCTTGTGGACGACGTACTTTCAAAACTGCCCGATTATAAAAACCCTCGCCTCTTCGCGCCTCCAAGCGGAAGTTTGGGGGACAATATGTTCGCCGCCTGCAACCGCCTCGGCTATAAAGTGATAATGTGGACGCGCGACACAGTCGATTGGCGGGATAAGGACGCGGATACCGTGTTCGAACGCGCCGTCAACAACATCCGCGCCGGAGACCTCGTACTGATGCACCCAACCGAGCATACCCTCGCCGCCCTGCCAAGGATCCTCGACAGAATCTCCCAACTCTCCCTCCGCGCCGACTGCGTCTCCCGCGTCATATCAAATTGATGGTCAAAAGGATATAGCCTTAAACTCAGGCACAAGGAAGGTTACTTTAATGGATAATTAAAAATTTGTCTGTGTGATGGTCTCTTTCTTAACGTAACGCCTTTTCCGAGTGTAGGCCTCACCCTTCTGCAAAATAAGTGTAGAGGACATACATTCATATAGGGGGAGGCTCCGCGCTGCGCGCGGTGGTGGGGGTCCCATAAAACATGCTTGCACAAAATTTATCCGCTTAAAAACAGCGGGCGACAGCCCGCAAACCCAAGCACAAAAAATAGCGAGCCGTGAGCATTTTTGACCTCGAAGGCTTTCTTCTTCGGTAAATGCGTATAGTGAA
>CANQCC010000088.1 GCA_947589635.1 uncultured Clostridia bacterium
CAAGTCACGTACGCTTAAGTACGCTCCTCTTGCCCTGCGGGTTTGTTCGTTTGTCCTTGACGCTTACACGCGGTTTTTAAGTTATCGAGGGGCGATATACTTCGTCAAAACCCTCTCGCCTCACGGTCACGTACGACTAAGTACGCTCACGCTCGTTGAGAGGGCTTTTCCGTGTCTCTTTTATGTACTCTATCTTGTGGAGTCGGGATACAGCTATTTACCAAGCGTTACTATCACTGTCCATTTTGGGCCTACCCCTTTATAACATTAGTACAGAAGTATTTTCCCTGTATAGGGGGAGGCTCCGCACTTTGTGCGGTGGTGGGGGTACCGTAAAAAACAACGCATGCAAGTCGTAACGCATAAATCAAGGTATTCCGCGGGGGTCACACAAAAATCAAACAAAAAATTGATCCGCTTAAAATCAGCGAGCGACAGCCCACAAACCCAAGCAAAAAAATCAACAGCAGGGACAAATGTTAATCGTGTTATTGTTATACTACTATCTTTCCAAGATAGGGCACATAAAAACCGAGGCGAGTGCCTCGGTTTTTACTAACTTATTGAAATTGTTATTTTTCAGATCAAAGGCGTTATTTTTCAATCGAAGTTGTCGCTTTTCCGATCAAAAGCGTTATTCTTCAGATAGAAGTCGTTACTCTTCCGATCAAAATCGCTACTTTTCCAATTGAAATCGTTACTCTTCTGACGATTGGTCCGATGCGGGAAGGGAGTCGGCGATTGCGCCTGCCGTCTCTGCGCCGTCGGTTTCGGTTGAAGCAGCCTCTTCGTTCGCTATATCGGTTGAAGTTGCGTTCTCGTTGTCCTCGATAGCGGTTGAAGTTGCTTCTTCGGCGGGCTCTTGGACGTCTGCGGCGGCTTCGAGAGCGGCCTTTTTCTTTTTGCCGCCCCAGTCGCGCATGATGAAGAATTTATTGCCGAGGAAGTTGACGATGAGCGCCGCTATGCCCGCGACCGCCTGACCTGTAAGGTTGAACACGAGGTCGAGGAATCCGTTCGCGTCGGGCTTTGCCTTCCAGCATGCGTCGGTTATCAATCCGCCAAGGTAGGTCTGCATTATGATGATGATTATCGCCATTATCGCGTACAGCACCGCGCGCAGGGCGATGTAGTTGGGCACGTTGAAGGTCTTTTTGCGGTTGAGGACAAAAGTCAGCACCTGTCCGACTACGGAGCCGACGAGGAAGCCGATAAACTCCGCCTGAGTGGCATAGTGGAAGACGAACCAGTCAAGACGGGTATGCCCAAGGTGCGCCTCGAGTTTGAGTCCCGCGGACAGCGCGTATGTGATTATCAGCTGCGAAGCGCCGCAGATTATGCTGAACAGGAAGAACAGCACCATCTGCCTGACGTCCTCGTGCGCCTTGAGATAGGTCACTATATTTTGAATGAATTTAGGCAATTTGCGCTTTTTCTTGCCGTCTTGCGCGCCTTCGTCTTCGCCTTCAGCCTCGGCCGTTTCGTTTTCCGCGACTTCTTCCGTATCGATGTTTTTCATCGTATCGTCCTCTTGTGCGGCTTCTTCCGTAGAAGTCTGCGCCACTTCGGCGCTTGAATCTTCCGCGCGCTCGCCGTCCTGCGCCATAGCGACGTCGTCTTTAACTTCGTCCATAAAAATCTCCCTTAGATATATAAAGTATTAAAGATATTATAAATATCAATTTTATTTTTGTCAATAGCGGCCTTTGCCCGCTTGCCGTCGGTCAATAGCGACAATTATCCGCTCATGCCGAGAGGGATACCCTAAGCACAAGCGCTTTATCGCTTGATTGTCTTGTGCGCTCGACGTCTTTCACGGTATACTTTGCTGAGTTCTCGCCCGATGAGAGCGTTATCTCGTCGCCGATGTCCAAATAACGCAAGTCCTCATAGGAGGGAAAAGTAATCTTCAGGCTTTGGCTTGCCGCGGCAAATTCTTCGGGAGTGACTTCGCGCGCAAACGAGTCTTTAAGATCCCGCTCCGGCTTTATTTTTATGCGGCGATAGGAGCCCTCGGGGCGCGTCTCGTTCGCGCTGTCCGTCATAAACGCATAGCGGCAGTAGTCCATCTCGCCCATATAGCCGTGAGCTTCCGCCATCACGTCTCCCCAGCCGCGCTGAGAAAAGCGATATATCTTGCCGTCGTTGAGAAGAGGCGCGCAGCAATAGCCCTCCTGATGCGCCCAGCCCGAAAACTCGTAGCCGTGCGCGCGTATATCGTCGATGACGGCGTTTCTTGCCGCCCAACCCATAATGCCTTCGGGATAGTCGTCGTCATAGCACACCCATCCCACAACTCGCAGTTTCATATCGACTCCTCCTATATACACCATCTTATCACGCCTCGCGCAAATATTCAACACAAAATACGCTTTCGAGGCGCTTTACAAAAGGGACGCGCAAGGTTATACTTAAAGCATGACGGAACTTCTTGCGCCTGCAGGCGATATCAAAAGCTTTGACGCGGCGATCGCGTGCGGAGCCAACGCCGTATATCTTGGGCTTGGCGATTTCAACGCGCGCATGAAGGCGGAAAATTTTGACGCGGCAAGCCTTCGCGAGGTCGTCAAGAAGGCGCACTTTTTTGGGGTCAAAGTCTTTGTGACAATAAACACAATTGTGCAAAACAGCGAGTTAAACAAGCTGTTTTCGCTGGTTAAAGCCGCGATATGCGCAAAAGTCGACGCATTTTTGGTGCAGGACCTTGGGGTGTGCAAACTGCTTGAAGATCGCTTTGAAGGCATAAAGTTGCATGCGAGCACGCAGATGGGGGTCATGAATGTCGAGGGCGCCAAAATCGCGGAAGAGATGGGGCTTTGCCGAGCCGTGCTTGCGCGCGAAACTCCTCTTGAGGACGTCAAGGCGATAAGCGCGAACACCTCTTTGGAGCTTGAATATTTTGTGCAGGGCGCGCTTTGCGTCTCGTTTTCGGGAGGCTGTTATTTGAGCGGCGCGGAGTGCGGCGCAAGCGGAAACCGCGGGCAGTGCAAGCAGCTTTGTCGGCTGCCGTACGAGGCGAGACTGGGCAATTAAAAAAAGCAGGGCTATCTTTTGTCCGCTCGCGACCTCTGCCTTGCCGAAAGCATAAAGGAACTCAGGCGCGCGGGCGTATCCTCATATAAGATAGAGGGCCGCATGAGGCGGGAGGGCTACGTCGCCAAAGCGACCTATACCTATCGCCAATTCGTCTTCGGCGCAAACGACAAGCTGTCCGACTATGACGACTTTTGCCTGAAGACGGCGTTTTCGCGAGGGGAATATCTCAAGCGCGGATACCTTGACGGCGGCACGCCTTCCGTCATAGAGCCTCGCTTTCACGGGCACGTAGGGCTGAGGATAGGCGAGGTCGTCAAAGCAAGGCCTTTCAAAAAGGAGCTATGCGAAGTCACCGTGCGCACGGACGGATTTATACTTCGCGACGGCGACGGAATAAAACTTTTCGACGGCGACAACGAGGTCGCCTCCCTCGGCATAGGCGGCGTGCGCAAGACGGGGGAGGGGCTTTACACCTTTGTCACGGCTGCCAAGGCGAGCGCGGGCTTGGGCGTAAACTTGACGCTTGACAGCGCGCTCGAAAAACAGTTGCTTGAAAAAAAGCGCTATCGCGAGGCGAACCTCAGCCTGAGGGCGGTCGCGGGGCAGCCACTCATGATGAGGGCGGAGTGTAGACTGTACAACTTCGACGGAGAGTATATCACGGTCTCGGTCGAGGAGAGCGGGGACAAACCTCTGCAGGCCGCGAAGACAGCGCCCGTCGGCGAGGACATGCTGCGCGAGATGATAGAAAAGACCGCGGATACGGGCTTTATCGCGCGCGGAAGCGATATCGAGACTGACGGCGTTTTCGTGCCGAGGTCGGAGGTGAACGCTTTGCGCAGGCGCACGCTTCAACGCCTGTGTGAAGAGATAATCGCGGTATTTGAAAAAGATACTCCCGTCCTCAGAGACGGCTGCGACGAAGTTGTATTTTCGGACATCCCCGCGCCCGAGCAGCTGACGGTGGTCACGATCTCATCCGAGCAGATCGCCGCAGGGGAGCGCCCGCCGCGGGAGGGGCTTATATCGTTGTCTCCGTCGGATTACGCTCCCGAAGAGGTGGGTCGCATGCTGTCCTCTCTCGGGCTCGGGGCGGAGGACGTCGCGCTTAAGCTGCCCGCGCTCGCTACGGGGAAGGACATAGCGCGCATAAGGGAGACGCTTTCCGCCTTTCCGGGGCTTAAGACGGTGGTGGCGAACAACCTTTGGGGACTTGCGCTTGCGAAGGAGGGCTACAGAGTCATCGCGGGCGAGGGCATGAACATCGCCAACGATCTTGCGGCGGCTCAGGTCGCAAAGTTTGGCGCGTACGCGGTCGTGCCGTCCATAGAGTTTAAGCGCGGATTATCCGCGGAGTGCGCAAAAAAGTACGGCGTGAAAGTCGCGCGCGGGGAGGGAGATTATCCGCTTATGACCTTTGCGCATTGTCCCTTCAAGACGTTGTTTGGCGGCGGCTGCGAAAATTGCCGCTACAGCGACGGGCTGGAGCTTGCAAGAGGGGACCGCGTGTACCGCGTAAGGCGAGTGCGCGAGGCGTGCTGTCGCTTCGAATTGTACGCAAAATGAGCTTAAGGCGCTCGCCTTCCGCAAAAAATTTTAAATTTGCCGAAAACAAATTTCGATATTTTCTGTACAAATGCAAATTGCTGTGATAGAATGTACTAAGCAATTAAAAAAGGAGAGAAAACTATGCCCAGACTTATCAGTGACGAATGCATTCAGTGCGGCGCATGCGCGGAGACTTGCCCCGTCGGCGCAATATCCGAAGGCGAAAGCAAATACGTCGTGGATCCCGATCAGTGCGTTGATTGCGGCGCATGCCAAGACGGCTGCCCCGTAGGCGCTATTTCGGAGCAATAATCAATCGGCGACAACAGGGAAAACCGTACGGTATACGCCGCGCGGTTTTTATTTTAACGTGCAAAAATCGGGCTTCTAACGGCGCTTAATCGCTTGACAATACGGGATTTGCCACATATAATAAGTTTATGCGTTCAAATAGAATGTCGATATTGTGCAAAAAGAGGTGATGTATATGGATAAAATTGCGTTGCAGGCAAGACTTGACTTGCAAAAATGGTATGACAGCGTGGAAAATCGTCGCGATATGTGCGGCACCTACAGCTATTGCGCCTTCTGCGACAAAACGCTTGCTCACCCCTGCGCGACAGCCTATGAAAAGATGAGACAGACGGACAAAGAACGTCCCGCCATGCCGATAAGACGCCCCAAAAAGATCGTCGAAAACGTCGGCGCAAGGGATCAGAGGTCCTCTCTCGGCAAGAAGTTCGACTATGGCAAAGTGCTCAAAAAGAAGGCGGCGCGCAAAAGCCTTACCTTTGCGGAAAAATACGCTCTGTCCGGCGATATTCTCAAGGACAGATATCTCAAGTTGCAGGCCGCGCTTACGGACACTCCGCACGGCACGCCCAAAATCAAAAGCCGCATAAGCAAACAGTGCGACACCTACCGCCGCGAGGGCGAGATAGTCGCCAAAATCACGATAATCGGCACCTCTCTGCGCATAAATCTGCCCCTCGACCCGAATGCGCCCGAGTATAACGACGGCAAAACGCCGCACGTCAACACCGGTCATAAGAAGGTCTACGAGATGGTCCCCTTCCAGTTCAAGGTCAACAGCAAGCTCGCTCTTAAGCGCGCCCTCGACCTCATCGAGCAAGTGAAGCGCGGATAACACGCGGACAGTAAGCGGATAAAAGCGTATAAAAAGGAAACGTATCGAAGTGGTCGCTTGCAAGGCGCACGGCGTCTCGTCGCTCCCACTCCGCTACATATGGAAACGTATCGAAGTGGTCGCTTGCAAGGCGCACGGCGTCTCGTCGCTCCCACTCCGCTACATATGGAAACGTATCGAAGTGGTCGCTTGCAAGGCGCACGGCGTCTCGTCGCTCCCACTCCGCTACATATGGAAACGTATCGAAGTGGTCGCTTGCAAGGCGCACGGCGTCTCGTCGCTCCCACTCCGCTACATATGGAAACGTATC
>CANQCC010000089.1 GCA_947589635.1 uncultured Clostridia bacterium
GGCCTGACCGTTTCCGCCCACAGTTCCGACACAGTTCGCAAGTGAACACAGACGAAAGCCCGTCCTCCACGCGAGGAATGGCGCGGTCGAGTATGACGTTTTCGGAGTACGGTATCATCGAGTTGTGCATGACCTCCTCGAACACCGTGTCGAGCACCGTCTGATTGTAGATTATTTCATTATGTTTTTGTTTTGCCATAATTATCTGACGCCCTCCCCCGCCTCGGGCGTGATCTTGAAGCTGTCGATCTTGTTGAAGTCCGCGTATTTATAGATGTAATCTTTCCTTATATTGCTGTCGTCGCCCATAAGTATGGTTATGCGCTTGTCCGCCATCGCCGCGTCGTCGATAGTCACGCGGGTAAGGGTGCGCTTTGCGGGATCCATCGTAGTGTCCCAAAGCTGTTCGGGATTCATCTCGCCAAGCCCTTTGAAGCGCTGAAGTAGCGCGTTTTTGCCCATCTTCTTTTGCCCTTCGACAAGCGCCGCGTCGTCATAGCAATAAAGTATCTCGTCCTTCTTCTGAAGTCTGTAGAGCGGCGGCATGCCTATATAGACGTGCCCCTCCGTGATGAGGCTGCGCATATAGCGGAAGAAAAATGTGAGCAACAGCGCCCTTATGTGCGCGCCGTCCTGATCCGCGTCAGCAAGGATTATGACCTTGTCATAGCGCAGGGATTCGAGGTCGAAATTGGGGTCTATCCCGGTGCCGAGCGCGCTTATAAGAGTGGCAAATTCCTCGTTTGCCAAAATCTTTTCAAGCGTGGCCTTCTCAACGTTGAGCGGCTTGCCGCGAAGAGGAAGTATCGCTTGGAAAAACCTGTCCCTCGCCTGCTTTGCGCTGCCGCCCGCGCTGTCGCCCTCGACGATGAAAAGCTCGTTTATAGCGGCGTTTTTGCCCGAACAGCTTGCAAGTTTCCCCACGAGGTTGAGCCCCGCGAGCTTGTTTTGCTGACGGCTGATGTCCTTCGCCTTTTTTGCCGCCTCGCGCGTCTTTGCGGCGCCCATGGCCTTTGCGACTATCTTTTCCGCCGTGGCTTTATAGCCGCGCTGCATCAGAAGCTCCGCAAGTTTGTCGCTGACGAGGTTTTCCACTTTCGGGCGCACCTCGGGGTTGCCGAGTTTGCCCTTGGTCTGCCCCTCGAATTGCACGTTTTGCATCTTGACGGTTATGACCGCGACCATGCCTTCGCGGAAGTCCTCCCCAAGCAGATTGGCCTGTTTGTCTTTTAGAAGGCCGCTCTTGCGCGCGAAATCGTTGAACACCTTTGTGACCGCGCTTTTGAAGCCGACCTCGTGCGTGCCGCCGTCCGCCGTGGGAATGCTGTTGACGTAACTGTAAATATTTTCGGTATAGCCGTCTATATGCTGGATGGCGACTTCCACCTCGAATTTATCCTCTTTGGCCTCGACGTACAGCGGCTTGTCATACAAGACCGACCTGCCCTCGTTGAGGTATTGCACATAGTCCGCGATCCCACCCTTATAGCAGAACGTATCGTGATTTTCGGTGCCGCCCGCAAGAGGCAGTCTGTTGTCGTCTATGACTATCGTTATGCCCTTGTTGAGGTAGGCGACGTCGCGCATGCGCTCCGCAATTGTTGCATAATCGAATTTTTCCTTGCCGAAAACGCGCTCGTCGGGCTTGAAAGTAACCGTAGTGCCCGTGCCCTTCGTCTTGCCCACGACCGTAAGCGGAGTCTTGACGACGCCGCTCTTTATCCTGTTCCCTATCTGCGGAGAATAAAATTCTATTTTGTAAAGATTGCCGTCGCGCTTTACCTCGACGTCCATCCACTCGCTGAGCGCGTTGGTGACGGACGCTCCCACGCCATGCAGACCGCCCGAATAGCTG
This sequence comes from uncultured Clostridia bacterium, assembly GCA_947589635.1. Classification (GTDB taxonomy): domain Bacteria; phylum Bacillota; class Clostridia; order Christensenellales; family CAG-917; genus CAG-475. Next base: position 1,856 of record CANQCC010000089.1, read on the forward strand.
TACTGAGCGTTGTCAAACTTGGCGCCCGCGTGTAGTTGCGTAAAGACGACCTCCACGCCGCTGACCTTAAGTTTGGGGTGCTTGTCCACAGGTACGCCGCGGCCGTTGTCCGTGACGCGCGCCACGTTGTCGTCAAGCAGCTCTATCCTGACCGTATTGCCAAAACCGTTTGCGACTTCGTCGACGCTATTGTCGATTATCTCCCACAAAATGTGGTGCATGCCCTTGACGCCGGTAGTGCCTATGTACATGCCGGGACGCTTTCTTACTGCGTCCAATCCTTCGAGAACGCGGATATCTCCCGCTTTGTAATCTTGATTTGCCATTTCCGCCTTTTGTGCCTCATGCGCGCACATAATACAACATAATGTATATATTGTATCATATAAACCTTTCAAACACAACCTAAAAACCGCAAAAATTGAAGGGATTTGAAATATATTTTTGATGCGCGCAGACGCCCTACGGCAATATTTTGCGAAAGTTCGGACGGCACATGTCTTATCCCTGTTATTTTGCTTGCGAAAAGTTGATTTTATATGCCCTGACTTCGCCGCGAGACAAAAAACAGTCGCTTGAAAATTTGCCTCTCGTCAAATCTACTTATGCCTTGCCGCCGAGTCAATTAAAAGCGCCTCCCGCGGGAAGCGCTTTGATTTTATCCGCCTTAAGGCTAACTTTAAGAAGCCGTCATCGCACGATCTCGTCAATGCGCGCAAGGAAGTCGGCAAACACCTCGTCGCGATTTATCTCGTTGAGTATCTCGTGGCGAGCGCCCTCGTACAGTTTTATTGTGACGTCCTCCACGCCGAGCGCCTTATATTGCTCGTAAAGCTTTTTGACAAGTTTGCCGTTGCCGCCTACGGGGTCGCAGTCGCCCGAGAATATCCCGATGGGCTTTTTGAGGTCGATTTTTGCAAGATTTTCCTTTTTGTAGGACTTTTTGAGCCCGCTCAGGAAGTGCTTGAAGAAGGATATTGACATAACATAGCCGCATTCCTCGTCGGCGATATACTTCTCAACCTGAGCGCGGTCGCGGGACAGCCAAGCAAATTCGCCCTCTTCCTTGAAGGGCTTGTTGTAGCTGCCAAAGGTGAGGTTGTCAAGCATCTTGCCCGTCTTTTCGCCGCCGAGCAGCCCATATTGCATGCCGCTTACGCACACGCCGACGTTTAGAAGCGCGCCCTTCATCATCGCGGAACCGCAAAGTATGGCGCCCGCATGCTCACGACACTCCTCGATGTATCTCTGCCCGACCATGCTGCCGTAGCTGTGTCCCAGATACACGACGGGAAGAGAATATTGCTGCTTGAGATAGGACGTTATTTCAACCTCGTCCGCGACGGTATCGTTGTAGATGTCGCCAGCATGATATCCCTTTATGCCTTTTTGCGAGGCGTTTTTGCTTGTCTCGCCGTGCGCGCGGTGGTCGTCCGCAAACACTATGTAGCCGTGCGCGTTGAGATAGGCGGCAAAATCGCCGTAGCGCTCTTTATGCTCCGCCATGCCGTGAGCTATCTGCACCACGCCTTTTGGGGCTTGCACGTCGTCCCACAGGGCGCATTTAAGGACTGTTCCGTCAGGTCTTGTAATGTCAACGTTTTTCATATTATCTCCCTTTGCGCAAGGAGCGCATAAATTAACTTACCTAAAATATACCACATATAAACTCCGATTTCAAGAGCTAAGAAAACTTTTGAAAGTCCGCGCGCATAATATATATGCATTATGAGCGGAAAAATTTTTGATATCACGACGTCGCGCACCATAGTTTTCACGGGAGGAGGCACGGGCGGCCACATATATCCCAACCTTGCCCTACTTCCGGAATTTGCGCGAAGAGGCTTCGACGCGGCGTATATAGGCGGCGAAAACGACTCGCTTGAAAAGCGGCTCGCGACACAGGCGGGGATAAACTTTTACGGAGTGCCGACGATAAAACTTGCGCGCTCGCTGACTCCCTTCGCCATTGTAAACGACCTGAAGATCCCCCGCGAGCTGTCCCGCGCTAAGGCAAAGGCCGCGGAAATTCTCAGACATATCTCTCCCGACGCGGTGTTTTCAAAGGGAGGTTTCGCATCGCTGCCCGCGACTCTTGCTGCGAAAAAGTTGGGCATACCTGTATTCGCGCACGAATCCGACCTCACTCTCGGCCTCGCCAACAAACTGGCGAGATTTTCGGGCGCCACGCTTATGAAGGCCAATCCGCACGCAAAATTCAAGGCGATAGAGGTGGGTATGCCCATACGCGAAACCCTGATTGGCGTGGACAAACAGGAGGCGGCAAAGCGGCTGAAACTTCCCGAAACGAGCAAACCTACTCTGCTTGTGCTTGGCGGCTCGTCGGGAGCAAAGTATCTTAACGACGCGGTATTTTGCAAACTTGACGAGTTGACTTCCCGCTTTTTCGTGCTGCACATCCTCGGCAAAAACTGCCCGACAAGGGCGGCGCGAGAGGGATATATGTGCTTTGATTACGCCGACAACATAGGCGACTTTTACGCCGTCGCCGACGTCGTACTCTCCCGCGCGGGAGCGACGGCGGTGTTTGAGATATCCGCCCTAAATAAGCGCGCCGTCTTCGTCCCTCTGCCCAAGGGGATATCCCGCGGAGACCAGCTTGATAACGCTGAGCTCGCAAGAGAATACGGCGGGAGCGTCTTATGCCAAAATGACTGTTTTTTACACAATCTTCTACCCTCTTTGCAAGCCTCGCTGCAAAAAGCGCCCATGCGCGCGATCTGCGCCGACTCAAACGGAAAAATTGCGGACGTCGTATGTGATAGCCTAAGGCGAGGTGTAAAATGCAAAGACAAAAAACGATAGCCAAATGGCTTGCGATAATCCTGCTGCTTACGCTTGCGGTGGCAAGCTACGCGACGCTCAGCGCCGTATTGTCCAAAAAGACTTCGCCCGAAAACGTGGCGGGCGCGCAACCCGACGAGGGACTTCCGGCAGGCGACGACAATAACAACAATAACAGCATTGACGACGGGGACATGACTTCCCCTCCCGTCTATTCTACCTTCCCGCGCGAGGCGGTCTTGTCGGGCGGCATACAGTACGCGCATATAGGCGGCGAAAACGAAGACGTGCTTGAAGACTATATCCGCTTCGGAGGGCGCGACGTATTGATTTTCTCCACGCGCTCGACTCAGTACGACGTCAGGGGCGAAGGCATATGGGCGGCGGCGATGGACGGCGCAAAGTTGACGGGCGTATATCCTCTTGCGGCAAGCGGCGAAAAATATGCCGACTGCACCACATTCGACGGCAAGCTGCTGTGCGCGACGAGGAATGCCGACGGGATAAAATTAAGATTGTTCGACGAAAATTTCGACGCCGTAAAGACCTCCTCACTGCCGTATTTTGAAAGTTGCGCCTTCTTTACAAACGCTGGAGAACTTAAACTGTACGCGTGCTCGGACAAAGGCATAGAGGTCTTCAGAATCTCGCGCGAACTGGGCGCCGTGAGGTGCGGACAGGGCGCGGAACTTGGCGGCGCGACCATAGCCGCAGTCATGCCTGCGGGGGATACGGACGTCGTTTTCGCTTGCGCGAATAACAGCGTATATATCTACACTTTTTCGCTGAAAACGGACTTCATCTATCAAAATCAGCTGCCTGAATCGCGTTTTATGCAAATTATGCCCATGCGCACGGACAACAAAAATACCTTTGCCCTGCTGTGCGAAAAAGACGGAGATATCATTGTTTCGGGCGTAGACGAAAACGGCAAGGACTTCGCTTCGTACGCCATAAAAGGCGAAAGCGATGCGGCGATGTATATGCGCGACGGCAAAGCGGTTGTCGTCACAAAATCAAATAAGTACATATTCTGCACGCACATCGAGCCTCCCGTCGTAGCCCCGCTGTCTCTGATCGGGGATATCGCCGCCGAGACGGAGTTTGACTATATCCCGACGGCTGATATAAACAAGATGGTCTTCGCAAAAACTTCCGCAAAGTTGTACGCGCTCAAGATAGGAGACGACGGTCTTGAGACCGCGGCGGTGATAGACGGCGTTAAAGACGCTCTGCTTGTGCCCGCCTACGACAGCCTGCGCATAGCCTATGACGGAGTGAGCGGCACAGACTTCCTTGACGGCTTCGGCTTGGCGGATGTCTTT
>CANQCC010000090.1 GCA_947589635.1 uncultured Clostridia bacterium
ATTCTTTTCCCCTTTATCCGAAAGGGAGATAGCGCTTGTATGGCGCTATCTCCCTTTTGCTTTGTTTTGTTTGTCACGCAGAGCAACGAGCGAAAGAAAATATTGCACGCATCTACGCAAAATTAAGCGTAGCGAAATTTTCATTCGGCGCAGGAAAGCAAAAAATGCGCATAATATCTTTACGCGCATTTTTTGTCCGGTGGACAACGCCGGGACAAATTCGAACACATCCGTCTATAAAGATTTTGAATGTAACCAATTTAGTCTGTATCATAAACTATTACATTGCGATGTTGTTTTTCGTATTCAAATTTGGCTTTTTCTTGCCAACTTAGATTTTTTGTCCACTCATAGGCGGTCGGGAGGATATATTTTATATTGCCCTTCATCTCGTCAAACGGCTCGTCATAACAAATGATAGCGCTTGGTTTGATGACCTCCAACATCTTGTTGTATCCGTACATAAACGGGCCTTTGTCGTGCTCTCTGTAATATGTGCTTACGGCGACAACCGAGCCTTCTTCTATTCCGTCAAAACAGAATTCAAAACTTCGCTCATCGCCCCATGCAACGGTAGGTATCACTTTTGCGCCGCGACTTTGCCAATATGCCCCGCACCAGCGATTTTTGAATGCGCTGTTAATTTGAAGCGCCAACGGCATATCTATAAACATGCTGAAATCGGGCGAAAACAGCGCGTAGTATTGCTTCAACCGCTCAAACTCCTCGTCCGCTTTGTTGTAAACCTTTTCATACAACCAATCGTAGGTAAAAAAGTGAACGGTCTTATGCTTGTTCTGTTCGTCATCGCTTTTTACATCCACAAAACTTATCGGCTCGATTTTGTCAACGTCTATGTCTTGTTTTTTTATCAAAGGAAAGTTATATTTCCCCACGACCTTAAATTCGTTTCGCACAAGCTCTTTTTTGTGTTGTGCCTTTTCCTTTTCATATTCCGATGAAAAAAATCTCATATATTCACCTCATCTGCAGATCATATAGTCCGCGTTTGTTACGTCGGCCCATATGTCCTTGAGCAATTTGCCGTCTATATGCGCTTTTTGTTTGAACTCCTCAAAGTCACTGAAATATTGCCATTTTGCGGGATCCTTCTCAAAATATTCGCCCAATTCAATAATGTTTCTTGACCATAACACCCCATAAAGCATGCCGTCGTATTCAAACTCCATTTCCTTGTAATATCTCAATCCCGCAATGAAGTCATCCAAGGACGGTTTGAGAGGCATGCCCTGCTTATACAATGCTTTTGCCTTGTTGTATGACACCATATTCGGGTATGCGACCGTATCAGGATATTTAAGACAAGTTTCACTCTGATGCCAACCGCAATGTTTGCAATCTCCTTGCCCGAAGTTGTCCACGTCTACAAGCTGCCCGCACACTGCGCAGGGTATTACAGTAAATTTTGCTTTATAATCCGACATAAATTCACCTCATCTGCAAATCATATAGTCCGCGTTTGTCACGTCGTCCCATATGTCTTTGAGCAATTTGCCGCCTATATGCGCTTTTTGTTTGAACTCCTCAAAGTCGTCAAAGTATTGCCATTTGGTTGAGTCGAACTCAAAGTATTCACCAAATTGAATGCAGTCTGTCCATATTACGCCATAAAGGACGCCTAAATATTCAAACTCCATTTCCGTATAATATTGCAATCCCGCAATGAAGTCATCCAAGGACGGTTTGAGAGGCAAGCCCTGCTTATACAATGCTTTTGCCTTGTTGAATGACACCATATTCGGGTATGCCACATTATCGGGATCTTCAAGACAGCTCTCGCTTTGATGCCACCCGCAATGTTTGCATTTTCCTTGCCCGAAGTTGTCCACGTCTACAAGCTGCCCGCACACGGCGCAGGGTATTACAGTAAATTTAGCTTTATAATCCGACATATCCAATCCTCCAAAAACATTGGCAGTTCCTTTATTTTAATCAAATGTTGACGTGGCGGTTTTTTTGTCCAATCCCACATGTGCACGTGTGGACATTCTTCTTTGCCATTGCCGCCTTGATCAAAGTCAATGTTTATCCACGCATATCCGCCCTCGTCATAAAATCTTATCTGTTTCAGCGTATTGTCCGGTTTATAAAGACAATATTTAGAGTTCGGCTGACCTTTGCCTTCAAGATGTTCTGCCCACACCTCAAACGTTCCGCCGCTCATTGCGCCTCCTGCACCCATTATAAATGCCTCCTTGTGATTTTTCAAGAATTTGAAAGCGAGATTTCTCTTTCGCTTTTGCTATATCACGACAAACCTCAAAAATGCAAGATTTTATGACGCAATTTCAATAAAAAATTTTTGCTCATCATTTGAATTGAAAACATCAACATTTTGTCTTATAAACTAACCACTTTTAATGTTAAAAATGCCACTAAATAGTATAAAAAAGTAACCAGCTTACCCTTTTAGGGGTTCAACTGGTTACCCTCTGGTGGAGACAAGGGGAATCGGACCCCTGACCTTTTGAATGCCATTCAAACGCTCTACCAACTGAGCTATGCCCCCATATGGCGAATCGCGGACGGCAAGCGCCGTTTGCTTGTATATTATAACACAAAGTTTTTGATTTGCAAGAATTTTTGCTCAAGTATTGCAAAAATATGATAAGAACGTTTTTGTTTTGGGCGTCGAGATCTTTAAGACGCCCTATGCGCTTGCTATGCGCGAGAAAGCGGAGAGGTCGAAAGCAGCTCCCCGTCGGGCGAAAATCTGAAAACTCCGTTTCCGAGGAAATCGAGGACGCGGCAGTCGCCCGTGGCCGAATCTATTGCGAAGGTGGCGATGGTGCAGATGCGATCCGGATAGCTTGAGCGGCGCTCGAAGACGGAGCGGTCATATCCGTCCCCCTCGTAGGCGAGCACGCCGAGCACGTCGTCAATGGACGCGGACCCCGGCAATTCGGCAAGCAATTCCGAGGATTTTTCGCGGCGGAAGACGGAGTTTACGGGGACTCGCGCGCTGTCGAACGGCTTTGTCACAAAGTGGTTGCTGTGGGTGTAGCGCGAGGTTATGTATTCTACATGCAAGTCGTGCAGGTCTCTTTCGACGTTGCACATCCTTGCCGAGCGCACGTCGAGCAGGTTAAGATTGAACGGCGATGCGACGTCGACGGAGCGCACTTTGTCTATCGCCTCGTCGATGGAGGCGGAATTTATCACGTCGCGCAACAAAATAAAGCGAGATATCTCGTCCATATCGCGCTCGCCGCCGAAGATATGGTTGCTTGAAAACGCCATGCCGTGGCTGTTGAATGCGAACGCGCTGCCCGCAAGCCTTATCGCGGACGTGTATGCGACAAGAGTCATGTCGTCATACTTATATCTGATAAGCGCCACGTTGTCGAGGTTCATCGTGCTGCTGTCCTCGTTGTGCGCGAGAATTGCTCTGTCCGCGGTCTTGAAATACGCGGTGGTGCAGCCGTCCGTGCCGCCGTAAATTTCCGGAAACATGATAAGCAACATGACGTCGCGGCTTACCCCCGCGCCGTCCGCTCTGCCATAAATCTCGTCAAGGCATGAGGGCAATCTTTTTGCAAGTTTGCTCTCAAGCGCCTTCACGCGCTGTATGTGCCCCGGCAGCATGGCGGCAAACCCCGCCTCTATCCCGCCGAGATAATCGCGAAAATGCCTCCCGATGAGTACGCCCATCCGGTAGTCGTCGCCTGTCACTTCAAAAAAGTCGATCGCACGCTTGTCCATAGCAGTCATATTCTACCACAAATCGCCGTCGTAGCAAACGGTTTTATCAAAATATATGACAAAAAAAAGAATGTGGCGTTTTAGATTGCCAAACCGAGCGGTTTTGGGTTATTATTATTCAGGATAAAGCCGCGCGAAAGCGCAAAGGATATGTTATGTTTGAAAAGCAATTGGCTGAAGCCCTCGCCGTAAACGGACTTTCGGCGCAGGACGTGGAGGGCGCCCTCGAAGTGCCCAAAGAGACAAAACTCGGCGACATATGTTTGCCCTGCTTCAAGTTTTCGCGCATGCTTAAAAAGGCTCCCAACGCGATAGCGGCGGAGCTTGCGCCCCATGCGGAAGCGCTCGGCTTCGTGGACAGAGCGGAGACGGTGGGCGGATATCTCAACGTCTTCTTCTCGCGCGAGCAGGTCGCAAAGTTTGTCGCGCCTCTTTCCCTCAGCGATACGGTAGGGACAAGCGACGAAGGCAACGGCAAAACGATTTGCATAGACTATAGCTCCGTAAACATCGCCAAACCCTTCCACATAGGGCACCTCAGCACGACGGTGATAGGCGGCGCGCTCTACAGGATATTCAAGCACCTCGGTTATAACGCCGTAGGCATAAACCATCTGGGCGATTGGGGCACGCAATTCGGCAAGCTGATAGTCGCCACACGCAAGTGGTCCTCAATAGAAGAGGTCGAAAAAAACGACGAATACTTTTTGAACTCGCTGTACGTGCGCTACCATAAAGAGGCGGAGTCTCATCCCGAAATGGACGACGAGGCGCGCGCCTGGTTTAAGCGCATAGAGGACGGCGACGAGCAGGCGCAGGCATACTTCAAGGTGTTCAAGGACGTGACCATGCGCGCGGTGAGCAAAGTGTACGACCGCCTGAAGATAACTTTTGACAGCTATGCGGGCGAAAGTTTTTACAACGACAAGATGGCGCCCTGTCTCGATATTCTTACGGAAAAGGGGCTGCTTAAAGAGAGCGACGGCGCAAAGGTGGTCGATCTTGACGAATACGGCATGCCGCCCTGCCTTCTTGTCAAAGCGGACGGAGCTACCCTGTATGCCACCCGCGACATCGCCGCGGCGTACTACAGAAAGAAAACTTATGATTTCTATAAATGCCTGTACGTGGTGGCATATCAGCAGAATCTGCACTTTAAGCAGCTGTTTCAAGTGCTTAAACTTATGGATTTTGCAGGCGCCGAGGATATGGAACACATAGCGTTCGGCATGGTATCCATGGAGGACGGCTCCATGTCCACAAGAAACGGGCGCGTGATATGGCTTAAGGAAGTGCTGGACAGAGCGGTGGAAAAGGCCGCAAAAATAATCGAGGAGAAAAACCCCAACATCTCAAACAAGGCGCAGATCGCCGAAAGCGTGGGAGTGGGTGCGGTCATCTTCAGCGCGCTTTGGAACAACCGCATAAAGGATATCGTGTTCAGCTATGATAAAGTCCTCAACTTCGACGGCGAGACCGCTCCGTATGTGCAATACACCTACGCGAGGTGCGCAAGCGCTCTGAGAAAGGGCGGCGCCTTCGACGTAAACGCAGCCTCTCTTGAGGCGATAACGGACGACGAGAGCTATGAAGTCGTCAAAAGCTTGCTCTCCTTTAGCGACAGCGTAAAGCTGGCGGCAAAACTTCGCGAACCCTGCATGGTCACAAGGCATATAGTCGACCTCGCAAGCAAGTTCAATCGCTTTTACATCGACCACCGCATCGTCGTCGACGACGCCGGCACAAGAAACGCGCGCCTTATGCTGACCGCCGCGGTCAAACATACGATAGGCACGGGACTTGCGCTGCTTGGCATAGACGCCCCCGAAGAGATGTGACCAGTAGCGCCTAATGTAGGCGCGAGACGTCAAAAATAAGAAGATAAATAAGACTTGAAAACTTGGCGAAAGGCCTGTTAAAAGCGGCAAATTTTTTGCCGCTTTTGTCATAAAAAACCGCCGGGCGAGCCGACGGATCTTATTGTTTTACGGCTTTTTATGGCTTTCGGAATTTGCCGTTTATGCCTTTTATCAAAAAGCATTTGCCTTCCACACAGCTGAGGGGGACAGGGCCTTTTATTCTGCTGTCGAGGGACTCGTTTCTGTTATCGCCCATGCAGAACACTTCGCCGTCGCC
>CANQCC010000091.1 GCA_947589635.1 uncultured Clostridia bacterium
CGTCAACGCGGGCGCGACGCAAATAGTCAAAAACGGCGTGGACTACAAGCTCATCTCCATAGCCGTCGAGGGCAGTCTGTATCTAGTGGGGCATAAAGAGGCGGACGCACAAGGCAATATCCCCGCCATCACCATTGACGACATCAAGGGCAAGAAGATCGCTTGCATAGGCGAGTCGGGCGTCCCCGGACTTGTTTTCAGATATGTTATGCAAGCAAACGATATCAACATCATCACGGAGGGCACTCCCACGCTGGAGCAGGTCTTTGTGGAATATGTCGCGGACGGCTCCGTCGCGGCGCAGAGATACAACGGCAAGCAGGTGGATTTCATCGTCGTGGGCGAACCCGCCGCTACAGCGCAAAAACTGAAACAGGGCAGCACCATCAACGCGGAGATGGATATGCAAGATGAATACAGAAAAGCGAGCGGAATTGCGGGCGTCGACAACTATCCGCAAGCGGGGCTGTTTGTCAAGACGTCGCTATTTAACGACGCAAAGTTTATGGACGCGCTGTTTGAAGCGCTCGACGACAACGAGGATTGGATAGAGCAAAACCGCGACAAAGTCACAGAGACCGCTAAGAGCATAGGCAGCGCGACGACTTTCCCGCCGGCAGCCATCGACAGATGCGCGCTTGACCTCGGCAGGCTTGATGAAGAGGACAAGGCGGAGATAATCGCGTTTTTGCAAAACGTCGCGGGAGCGATAGATTGGGCGGCAAACTCGGCAAAGATATTTGGATGAGCGCGGTACGCAAAACTGCCAAATTGCAAACCATATAGCGATTTCGCCCGACGATACGTTCGTCGGGCGGGGTCGAAAAAGGCAATGACGATATGCAGAAGTTGAAGATAGACAAAGCGGCGGCGAAGAGAGTGGTCGCCAACATATTTTATCCCTTGCTTGCGCTTGCCATAGTGCTTTCGGTTTGGGCGATATGGGCGGCGGTCAAGGATATGCCGTATCTTCTCCCGTCCCCAAAGGCGGCGCTTGCCGAATTCTTTACACTTGGGGGCAGCGGCGAGTTTTGGCTGTCCGTGCTTTCTACGCTCGGCCGCACGCTGCTTTGCTTTGTCATATCCTTTGTATTGGCGCTTGCGCTCGCGGCGCTGGGCGGGCTTTTCAAGCCGTTTGACCGCGTTATGTCGCCCATTGTCAGCGTGTTGCGCTCGGCGCCTACGGTGGCGGTGATACTTATCATATATGCGTTCTCGGACAAAAAAGTCATGACGGTAGTTGTTGGGTTTTTGATATCTTTTCCGATACTCTATTCGGCTTTTTACAGCGCGATAACGGGCGTCGACAAGGATCTTATCGCGATGGCGAAGGCGTTTGAGGTGAGGAAGAGGGACAAGATAACCATGATATATCTGCCGTCCATTGCGCCCACTCTATTCGATACGGGGCGCGCCACGCTGTCGCTCACGCTTAAAGTCGTGGTGTCGGGCGAGATAATCACCAACCTCGCGGGGAGCATAGGGCATAGCATACAGATATCTTACGCTTCCTTCGAGATCGAAAGGTTGCTTGCGTGGACCCTTGTCGCGATAGTGTTCAGCTTTGTGCTTGAAGGGATAGTATCCATCCTCAAAAAAGTGTGGGAGGCGACAAGATGAGCGACATCGTTATAAATGATCTGACCGTGCGCTACGGCGACAAAGTTGTTTTCGACAAATTTTCGGCGACCTTCGAGGAGGGCAAGATAAACGTCGTGCTTGGCGGCAGCGGAGTGGGCAAAACCACGCTCTTAAGCGCTGTCGCGGGGCTTATCCCATATGAGGGCGAAATTGACAAGGGCGGGCAAAAGACAAGCTACATCTTTCAAAACGACAGGCTTGTCGAGGCGATATCCGTCTACAAAAACCTCGACCTCGTGTTGCGTTCTTTCGTCAAGGATAAGGGGGAGAGGAAAAGGCGGATCGAGGATATGCTCGCGCGGCTTGAAATAAGCGACGAAGAAAAAAAGCTCCCCTCGCAATTGAGCGGCGGGCAGGCGCAACGCGTGGCTATGGCGAGGGCGTATCTGTTCGAGGCGGGCATTTTGCTTATGGACGAGCCTTTCAAAGCGCTTGACATATCGCTTAAGACAAGGCTTATAAAGCAACTTGTCCAACTTAACGAGGAGGCGCGCCGCACCGTGGTGTTTGTCACTCACGCCATAGACGAGTGTTTGCTTACCGCCGACAACTATTTTGTCCTGTCCGGCACGCCTGCGACAATTTGCGAGAGCGGGAGTATAGATATCCCTAAGGGCGAGAGAAAATTGTCTGATACCGCGCTCGCTTGCGTACGAGAAAAACTTTTGAAAGCGATGGAAAGCTGCGAGTGAATTAAACAAAAACTTTTGGGTCTTATCGCTTGACAGCGTGCGAGAGGTCATCTATAATATAATAACTTTATGTCATATACGCGCAGGAGGCGTGTGTGGGCGTAAAAAAACGAGAATACAGGAGTTTCAGATGAAAGAAGGTATCCATCCGGATTATCACACTGTCACCGTCTCTTGCGCATGCGGACACACTTTCCTTTCCGGCACGACCAAAAACGTGACCGAGATGAAGGTTGAAATCTGCTCCAAGTGCCATCCTTACTTCACGGGCAAGCAGAAGCTCGTCGATACAGGCGGACGCGTTGACAAGTTCAAGAAGAGATACAATCTCGGCTGATGTGCGGACACGTTGTCGTCTGCAAGGAGTGAAGTGCAGGCACTTTGGTGTCTGCATTTTTACAAAAATCGCGGATAAAAGTCCATTAAATCTATATGGCAAAAAAGGATAAGGATAAAAAAGGCTGCGCCGTAAGACGCACCTCAATAGGCGGTCAGGCGGTGCTTGAAGGCGTCATGATGAAGGGCGAACGCTCCATGGCGACCGCGGTTCGCGCTCCCGGCGGGGAGATAACCATAGAGAGCAAACGCATTAAAAGCCCCAAGGACAGGAATGTGTTCTTCCGGCTGCCGTTCGTGCGCGGAGTCGTCAACCTTGTCACGCAGCTCTTTCAGGGGACGGGCATAATTTTGCGCTCCGCCGAGGTGTACGGCGATTTTGCCGAGCCCTCAAAGGTGGATAAGCAGGTCGCAAAAAAGACCAAGACGGACCCTATGAGCGTGCTTATGACTTTTTCGGTCATACTTGGCATAGTGCTTGCGATAGGGCTTTTCGTGCTGTTGCCAAACGTTTTCGCAAGCCTGATAAGCGATCACACTCCCGTGGGGACGGACAAGCTGTCCAGCCTATGGTACAGCCTCATCGAGAGCGGATTTATGCTTGTCATATTCATCTCGTACATCCTGCTTGTCACTCTGATGAAGGACGTGCGCAGAGTGTTCATGTATCACGGCGCGGAGCACAAGACGATAAGCTGCTTCGAGCATGGGCTTGAACTTACCGTCGAAAACGCGCGCGGAATGAGCAGACAGCACAGCCGTTGCGGCACTACGTTCTTATTTTTCGTGCTTGTGGTAAGCATAGTCGTGTTTGCGCTTGTCAACTTTATGCTTGACCGCTGCGGGCTGCTTGTCGCAAGCAGCGTAGGCGGATACAAAGTGTTCAACGCGCTCATAAAACTTGGATTCAAACTGCTTTTTGTGCCCGTTGTGGCGGGCGTTTCATACGAGATACTCAAGCTGCTTGCAAAAAGCGACTGTCTGTTTGTGCGCATACTCAGGGCGCCCGGCATGGCGCTTCAGATGCTGACCACCAAGGAGCCCGACGACAGCATGCTTGAGGTGGCTATCGCGGCGTTCAAGCGCGTGCAGGATATGGACGCCGACCCCACTCTTCCGGAGACGAATTTCGAAGTGCGGCTGCCCATTGACATGGCTAAGGAACAGCTTAAAGGGATAGCGCCTTCGGCGGACGACGCGGACGTGGAGTGGATAATTGCGGACGCTACGGGGGCGCAAAGGAGCGCGCTTCCCGAGCTCATAGGCAAGCAGCAGATGGAAAGGGCGCTGTCCGTCGCGCGCAAGATGGCGGACGGATCCCCCCTTCAATACGCGCAGGGATTTACGGAATTTTACGGCATAAGGCTAAGCGTAAACGGCAGCGTGCTGATCCCCCGTCCCGAGACGGAGGAGGTGACCGAAAAGGCCATTGAGGTCATTTCCGATATGGAAAAGCAGGGGAGAGAAGTGCGCGCGCTCGATCTTTGCACGGGCAGCGGCGCGATTGCGATCGCCATTGCCAAAAATACCGGCGCAAGCGTACTCGCAAGCGACGTCAGCCCCGCGGCGATAGAGGTCGCTAAGGCCAACGCCATAAACGCGGGCGCAAAAATAGATTTTTGCGTAGGGGATATGTGGCAACCCGTCGATGGCAAATTTGACGTGATAATTTCAAATCCGCCGTACATCCCGTCCGAAGACATAAAGACCCTTGAGGACAAGGTCAAAAAGTTTGAGCCCATATCCGCGCTTGACGGCGGCAAGGACGGCCTTGACTTCTATAGAAGGATAAGAGAAGGCTTCCTTGCGCACATCACGCAAGGCGGCGCGCTTGTTTTGGAGCTTGGCATAGGGCAGGCGGAGGCGGTAGCCGCGCTGTTCGATGGCTTTGACGTAAGCGTGTTCAAGGACCTGGAGGGCGTGGAGCGCACCATGCTGATTTTGGCAAAATGAAGATAAGCGAAGCGTTTTTTACAAGGCTCGACAAAATCGAGGCGAGATATGAGGAACTCGGCAAACTGCTTGCCGATCCCGCCGTGCTGCAAAGCCAGGACAAATTCAAGGCGTACAGCAAGGAGCATTCCGATCTGGGCCCCGTGTGCGAACTTTATTCTTCCTACAGATCTCACAAGCGCCAGCTTGAGGACTGCGAGGCGCTTTTAAGCGGCGAATCTGACGTTGATATGCGCGCCATGCTTAAAGAGGAATCGGACGAGTTGCGCGACGCTATGGACAAGGATATCGCCGACATAAGAGTGGCGCTTTTGCCCAAAGACCCAAACGAGGACAACAACGTAATTATGGAAATACGCGCGGGCGCGGGCGGAGACGAAGCCGCGCTTTTCGGCGCCGAACTTATGAAGATGTATCGCCACTATGCGGAGCTGAACCATTGGAAGGTGGAAGAGGTAAGCATGAACTTCACCGAGCTTGGCGGCGCCAAAGAACTTGTGTTTATGATAACGGGCAAAGGCGCCTATGGAAAGCTGAAGTTTGAAAGCGGCGTGCATCGCGTGCAGCGCGTGCCGGAGACGGAATCTCAGGGCAGAGTGCATACCTCCACCGTGACCGTGGCGGTGCTGCCCGAGGCGCCCGACGTGGAGATAAACCTCAACGAAAACGACATCAAAGTGGACACTTACAGAAGCGGCGGCGCGGGCGGCCAGCACGTCAACAAGACGGAAAGCGCCATCCGCATGACGCACCTGCCTACGGGGATAGTCGTCGAGTGCCAGGACGAGCGCAGCCAGATGAAAAACAGGGAAAAGGCGATGAAAGTGCTCAAGTCCCGCGTGTATGACTACTATCAGTCGCAGGCGCAAAAGGAGTATGACGATACCCGCCGCGCGCAGGTCGGCACCGGGGATCGCAGCGAGCGCATCCGCACCTACAATTTTCCGCAGGGGCGCGTCACCGACCACCGCATAGGGCTGACGCTCTATTCCATAGACAAATTCATGTTGGGCGAGCTTGACGAGATGATAAACGCCCTGAGAATGGCGGTGCAAAACAAATTGCTTGAAAACATAGATTGAATAAATAAAAATAAAGACCGAAAGCAAGGAGATTTCTATGTTGCCTGACAACAACTATTCCGAAATCGTAAAAATCATACAGACCGCACGGGAGCGCGCGTATTATAAGGTGAATGAGGAACTCATCAACATGTATTTGCAGATCGGCAAATTCG
>CANQCC010000092.1 GCA_947589635.1 uncultured Clostridia bacterium
TCTGTTTGTAAGGGGGAGCACGCCGTCTACTATGCCCGCGGGCATAGTAGACGGCGTGCTCCCCCTTACAAACAGATACCAGCTGTACGACGGCGACGCGCTTGTCATGATGTCGGACGGGGTAGAGGACGCGCTCGGCTTTAAGGGCGTGTCCGAGGCGGTGGAGGCGGCGGACTGCATGAACCCGCAGCGCCTTGCGGACGAGTTGCTGTCATCGGCTCTGAAAGCGGGAGCCAAGGACGATTGCACCGTCATAGCCTTAAGACTTTTTGCGGTTTGATCTTCCGCCGCGTCTGAAAGACTCAAAACTTTTCGCGGCGCGATCTTTTAGTTGCGCCCAACAGCCTCAAACTTTTCGCGATTTGATCTTCCGCTTTTATCGCATGATTTTTTATCCGGTAATATTTTGACGGCTTTTGGGGGCGCGGTCATGTACTTTTGGACCGCAAAAAGGGCCTTAAGCGGATATGCCGCCTTGAATTTCCGCGCAAGGCGTCATCATTTTTAAGCCGTCCGCTTTATGAAATTATTTTTGCCACTCGAATAAACGTTCCTAAGTAAATTTATAAATAATTATATGCGCGCGCATTGTGTTTTTCGGACTTTTGATATATAATCAAACTATGGCTATCGCGGTAGAGAAAAGTTTGCTCGATATGATGAAGGCGGACGGCGTTGTCGTCGGCGTGGCACTCAGCGGCGGAAAGGATTCCGTCTCGCTTTTGCATTATCTAAAAAGTCAGGGGATAAGGCTTATCGCGATAAACGTCGAGCACGGCATACGCGGAGAGGAGAGCCTTGCGGACAGCGCGTTCGTAAAGGAGCTGTGCGCCTCATGGGACGTCCCGTGCCTTGCGTTTTCGGTAGACGCGCCTGCGTTTTCAAGAGAGCGCGGCTACACTCTGGAGCAGGGCGCGCGCATACTTCGCTATGAGATATTCGACTCCGTGCTGAGAGAGCGGAAGTGCGACTATATTGCGCTTGCGCATCACCTCGACGACCAGATAGAGACAGTTCTCATGCGTATTTTCAGAGGCACCGGGATAAAGGGCCTTGTGGGTATGAGGCAGATCGGCGGCCGCTATCTTCGCCCCTTCCTCGGCGTATCCCGCCGCGATATAGACGACTATGCGGAAGAAAATTCGCTTGAGTTCAGGCAGGACTCCACAAACGACGACGTCGCCTACACCCGCAACTTTCTGCGTGGCGAGATAGCGACCATAAAGACTCGCTTTCCCGCCCTCGGCGAAAGCATAAAAAGGCTTTGCGCAAGCGCGGAAGAGAGCGAAAACTTTATTGCCGCCTATGTGCCCGAAACGCAACTTAAAGACGGCGAAGTGTACATAAAAACCTCCGATTGCGCTAACGAGGCCATCTTTAAACGTCTTGTCCTCAACGGCGCCGCCGCGCTTGGCGTAAGGCAGGACATCGAGGAAAGACACCTTAAGATAGCCCTGTCTCTCGCGATGACGCAGAGCGGCAAATATGCGGAGCTGCCACATGGGCTCAGCTTGCACAGACAGGGAGAATATCTTGTGCTGTCCCGCCTTGACAAGCCCTCCGAAGAGGAAGAAATTGAGTTTGGAGTAGGGGATTTCCCCGCGTTTGGAATAAACGTAAGCCTTATAGAGGGACAGGACATCCCGCTCGATCTCAAACATAAAGACGCGCTTTATCTCGCCGCGGACAGCGTCCCTTGCGGAGCGGTCATAAGGCGCAGACGAGACGGCGACAAAATAGAAAAATTTGGCGGAGGCAGCAAGAGCTTAGGCGATTTTCTCACCGATAAAAAGGTGCCACTTCGCAAGCGCGACCGCATCGCCGTCATAGCTGTAGGAAGCGACGTGCTTGCGGCGGCGGGCATAGACATAAGCAGACGTTGCGCGGTAGGAAAGAACTGCAAGGCGGCATACGTCGTCAGATTGTTATAAAAAATTTTGCGGCGTCCCAAAAACGCACCGCGATATATATTTCAATGTTTTTACGAGGTGAAAGATGTACGGCAAAGAGATAAGCAGGATACTCGTTTCCAAAGAGCAAGTCGCCGCGCGCGTTAAAGAGCTTGGCGAGGAGATCTCGCGCGACCTTAACGGCGAAAGCGTGACTATGATATGCACTCTTCGCGGGGCGTGCGTGTTTTTCGCTGACCTTATCCGCGCGATAGACTGCGATATGGAGATCGACTTCATCGCGGTATCAAGCTACGGCGGCGGCACTTCAACAAGCGGCGAGGTCAAACTCATCAAGGACTTAAGCTCGCCTATCGAGGGTAAAAACATCATCATCGTCGAGGACATCATCGACAGCGGCGTCACTTTAAGCTATCTCAAGCGCATGCTCGCCGCAAGAGGCCCAAAAAGCATAAAAGTCTGCACTTTGCTTGACAAACCCTCCCGCCGCAAGGTGGATTTCAAGGGCGACTACGTCGGCTTCGAAATTGAAAACGAGTACGTCGTCGGCTGCGGGCTTGACTATGACCAGCGCATGCGCAACCTGCCCGACGTCTGCGTGCTCGCTCCCGAGGTGTATTCCTGACATGGAGATTTGCCGCATAAATATGCCTCCCGCGCTAAAAAGGCTTGCGGAGATATTTTTGACGCGCGCTCCGCTTTACGCGGTGGGCGGCGTCGTGCGGGACAGCCTGATGGGGCTTGAATGCCACGACATCGACGTCTGTTCTCCTCTCAGGGCGGAGGAGGTGCGCGAGTTGCTTTCGGACAGCGAGTTCGAGGCCTCCGACAAGAGCATGCGGCTTGGGACTTTGCGCATTTTCGGAAACGGAATAGGGGTGGAATACACCGCCTTCCGCACGGACAGCTACCCTCAGGGCAGCGGGGCGCACAACCCAAGCGAGGTGCTTTTCACATCGGATATCCGCCTTGACGCGCTGAGGAGAGACCTTAAGTGCAACGCGGTATATTATGACATCCTTGCGGACAAGATCGTCGACCCGCTTGGCGGCGTAGAAGACATAAAAAACGGAGTCCTAAACATGACCGCGCCCGACGTGTTCGAGGCGGACGGACTTAGGATATTGAGGCTTGCGCGTTTCAAAGCGGAACTTGGCTTTGATATCGCTCCCGCCACGTTTGAAAGCGCGCTTGAAAACGCGTGGCGAGTAAAGGATATGGCGGCGGAGCGCATACAGAGCGAATTTGAGGGCGTCTTCCGCGCCGACAAAAAGCATCCGGAATTGGGACTTAAGACGGCGCACGTCGACGGCTTCGAGACGCTTGACAGGCTTGGCGTCATCGACATGGTGCTGCCCGAAGTCGCCGCCCTCAAAGGGCTGCCGCAGCCAAAACAATATCATCTGTATGACGCCTATCGCCACAGCCTGAAGGCGTTTGAGATCGCTCCGCTCAAGCTGAGATGGGCGGCGCTGTTGCACGACGTGGGGAAGGCTCCCGCCGTCGCGGCGCAGGGCAATATGCACGGGCACGAAATATTGTCCGAACAACTCGCGGACAAAATACTCAACCGCCTGCGCTTCAGAAAGTCCGAGATCAAGCGCATAAAGGAGCTTGTCAGATGGCATATGGTCGACATAAACGGCAACATGTCGGAGGGCAAGCTAAGAAAATTCATCCTTGCGCATACGGCGGTGATAGACGACCTTTGCGACCTTATGGACGTGGACGCCATCGCCTCGATCGGCGCGATAACAAGGCCAAACAGAGTGCGCGAAACTTTGAAGCGCATGCGCGAAGAGGGCGTGCCTATGAGCGTGAAGGAACTTTGCGTGAGCGGGGAGGATCTGATCGCCCTCGGCATAGAGGAGCGCGCAAGGGCAGACGTCATGACGGCGCTGCTTGAAGACAGTGCTCTCAATCCGATATTGATGGACAGGGACAAGGCGCTCGCCTATCTCAAAAAGGCTGCCGAGAGGCTTGAAAAGGACAAACGATAAGTCCTTTGAAAAATCGACAGAATCGCGCAATAAGCGGTTTATTGATTCGAAATTTATATATAAAGCGCGCATTATGCAAATTGACGCGCTTTATGAGGGATAAACAATGGATGCGATCATTTATGTATTATTTGCCTTGATAATCGTCGCGTGCGGCGCAAATATCGCCGTCACCGTCGTCTTTAATCTTAGGAAAAACAACAACTCCGCGCTCACAAAAAACGACCTCGCCGAAGAGAGCGAGCAGATCAAGCGCGCCGTCATCGATACCGTAAAACTTGATAACGGCATAATCGTCGGCAGCATAAACGCGCAGGTGGAAAGCACTCGCCGTCTGCAGGAGCGTACGGAGGCTATCGCAAATTCCAATGCGGAAAAAATTGATAATATAGGGCGCGCCCTTCTGCAAAGTATGAACGATTTTCGCGCGGAGCAGGTAAATAAACTCGCGGAGACCTCCAAGGAAGTGGCAAGGCAACTTGACATAGTGCGACAGGCCAACGCCCAGAATATGACGGAGCTTCGCGCGAGCAACGAGAAGGAGCTTGAAAAGATGCGCCAGACCGTGGACGAAAAACTTGCCTCGACGCTGGATCAGCGCTTCAACCAATCCTTCAAGATCGTCAACGACAGGCTTGAGGAGATCAACCGCACGTTTGCGGAACTTCAGAATCTGCAGAGCGGCGTCAAGGACCTCAACAAGCTGTTCAGCAACGTAAAGACGCGCGGCACTTGGGGCGAGGTCGCTCTTAAGAACCTGCTGGAGCAGATACTCATTCCGTCGCAATACGCGGCGCAAGTGAAGTTGCCTCGCAGCAACGTCGTAGTGGATTTTGCCATCCGCATGCCGGGCAAGGGCGACGACGAAGTGTTGTTGCCAATTGACGCAAAATTCCCCGTCGAGGCGTACGACAGGCTGCAGGAGGCGTCCGAAAACGGAAGCCGCTCGGATGTTGACGCCGCAGCCAAGGCGCTTTCGGAGGTCATCAAGTCGCAGGCGAAGAGCATAAGCGAAAAGTATATCAAACCTCCCAAGACTACGGATTTTGCCATCATGTACCTGCCTACCGAAGGGCTGTATGCCGAGGTGGTGCGCAAATCGTCGCTGCTTGACGAGCTGCAACAAAAATATCGCGTGGTCGTATGCGGGCCTACTACGATAGCGGCGCTGCTAAACAGCTTGCAGATGGGCTTCCAGTCTTTGGCGGTCGAGAAGCGCAGCAAGGAGATCGGCAAGCTCTTCCGCGACTTTATAGGCGATTTTGACAAGTTTGAAAAGCTGCTGCAAAGGACTCATCAAAACATAGACAGGGTGGGCAGCACGATAGACGACGCCGAAAAGCGCACGTCGATACTCCGCAAAAAACTTGACAAGGTTTACGAACTTACCAAGGACGACCTCGACGAGTTGACGGGTGCGGACGCAAACGACGCGCTTAGCCTTGCCGCGCCCGACGCTGCGGCGGACGACGCGGACTACGACGTCATCTCGGGGGAGGACTATGAGGGCTGATTTGCACATCCACACCACTTGTTCGGATGGGCGGCTGACTCCGCGAGAGGCGGTGGAGTGGGCAAAGACCCACGCTCTTGACGTCATTGCGATCACAGACCACGACGCTGTCGGAGGGCTTGAGGAAGGCGCCGCGGCGGCGAAGGAGGCGGGCATACGCTTTGTGAACGGCATAGAGCTGTCTTGTTACTCCGTTTGCGAGGTGCATATACTCGGCTACGGTTTTGAGGCGAGCGATTTGCTCATCTCCGCTCTCGACGAGGTCAAGGCCATGCGCCGCGCGAGGAACGAAGCGATAGGGCAAAAGCTTTTCGACCTCGGAGTGCGTCCCGACATGGACTTTTCCGCGGACGGCGTAGGCAGGCTAAACATAGCCCGCAAGCTCATTGAGGGTGGATACGCGCGCGACGTCTCCGA
>CANQCC010000093.1 GCA_947589635.1 uncultured Clostridia bacterium
GCGTACGTGACTTGCAGCCTTGCGGGTTTTTCGCGAAGTAATTGGCGTTTACACGCGGTTTTTACACGTTGATGCGGAAAAGAACAACATCATTATCCTGCATCACATACTCTTTTCCCTCGCTGCGGACCTTCCCTTTGTCCTTGGCGGCGTTGAAGGAGCCGCACTCAAGCAAGGTCTCATAGTCGACGACCTCGGCGCGAATGAAACCGCGCTCGAAATCGCTGTGGATCTTGCCTGCGGCTTCGGGGGCTTTGGTGCCTTTGACGATGGTCCAGGCGCGGGTCTCCTTTTCGCCGGCGGTGAGATAGCTGATGAGGC
The DNA here is from genome assembly GCA_947589635.1 of uncultured Clostridia bacterium. Lineage (GTDB taxonomy): Bacteria > Bacillota > Clostridia > Christensenellales > CAG-917 > CAG-475. The sequence continues at coordinate 322 of CANQCC010000093.1, forward strand.
CGAGCAGTTTGTAGGACGCTTTTACAAGGCGGTCGAGGCCGCTCTCGGCGAGGCCGTAATCTTCCATAAACATGGCGCGCTCCTCGTCGGCGAGGGCGGACAGGTCCTCTTCGAGCTTGGCGCAAAGCACGATAACCTCGCTGCCCTCTTCGGCGGCGATCTTTTCTACGACGGCGGTGTAGGCGTTGCCCGCGATGCCCTCTTCGTCGGTGTTAGCGACGTAGATGACGGGTTTGGAGGTCAGCAAAAATTGCGCGTCGATAAAGGTCTTAAACTCCTCGTCGACCTTGAGGGCGCTTATGCGCTTGCCGTCCTCGAGGCATTTTTGCATTATCTTAAGGCGGTCGATGTCCTCCTGATATTTTTTATCCGCTTTGACCATGCTGAGCGCTTTCGTCATGCGGCGCTCCAGCGTTTCGAGGTCGGCAAAGATAAGTTCCAGATTTATCGTTTCGATATCGCGGGCGGGGTCTACGCTGCCGTCGACATGCGTAATGTTTTCATCGTCAAAGCAACGCACTACATGCACGATGGCGTCAACTTCGCGTATGTGGGACAGAAACTTATTGCCCAAGCCCTCGCCGCGGCTGGCGCCCTTGACAAGACCCGCGATGTCCACAAACTCCAGCGTGGTGGGAGTGATCTTTTTGCTGTCGTAAAGCGCGGCGAGCTTCTCAAGCCTCTCGTCGGGGACGGCGACGACGCCCACGTTGGGCTCTATCGTGCAGAATGGGTAGTTTGCCGCCTGCGCGCCGGCTTTGGTTATGGCGTTGAACAGCGTGCTTTTGCCTACGTTGGGCAATCCGACAACTCCGAGTTTCATAATGCTCCTTTGCTTTTGGTATAAAAGCGCGAAAGTGAGAATATCTATTGGTATTATAAACAAATCGGGGAGAATAGTAAAGCGGAAAATTCGCTTTGAGGGCAAATGACTTGGTGGGAAGCGTTGATACTTGGGATAGCGCAGGGGGCAAGCGAGTTCTTGCCCATATCGTCGTCGGGGCATCTGCTGCTGCTTGAAAAGCTGGGGATCGGCAGCGAAAGCCTTGCGTTTAATATCGCGGTGCACCTCGGCACTCTTGTTGCCGTGCTTATAGCAATGCGAAAGCGCGTGCGGGAGGTCCTGCGCCACCCGCTTCAAAAGACGACGGGATATATATTGCTTGCATGCGTGCCCACGGTCCTCATCGCGCTCGTATTCAAATTTGCCGCGCCCGCCCTTTTGGACGGGAAACTTTTGGGCTTCGGGTTTGTGCTTACGGCATGCCTGCTGTTTGCGGGAGAAAAACTTAAATCGACCAAATCGGCACTTCTTACACCCAAAATAAGCATTTTAACAGGCGTTTTGCAAGGTATAGCCGTTTTGCCCGGAGTCTCGCGCAGCGGCGCCACCATGTCCGCAATGACGCTTTGCGGCGTGGATAAAGCCTCCGCCGCGGACTTTTCCTTTTTGCTGTCCGTGCCCATAATCGCAGGCTCCGCGCTGATGGAGGGAATAGATATCGCGACGGGCGGAGCACATCTTGACGTCGCGCTCCTCCCCATGCTGATAGGCGTTGCGGCGGCATTTTTGTCCGGCCTTGCCGCAATAACCCTCTTCCTCAAGCTCGTCAAAAATCACACCCTCTTGCCCTTTGCCGCCTACACTCTCCTTCTCGGCGTCGCCGTCACCCTTCTCCCCCTGTTTGGCATAAATATTTGACCGCATTCAAAACTTTTCTTCCTCCGCAAGATACAATAGCACGCATAAAAATACGCCGCGGCTCTCACCGCGGCGCGTCACGCAGACTTTCATATCATTCACTTGTCGGGCACATAGCAAACGACGTCCTCAACTTTGCAATCGAGAATTTTGCATAGGTCGTCGATCTTTGACGTGCTTATGCCCTCATTTTTGCGCAAACGGTCTATCGTCGCGCTGCTTATGCCAAACTTGTTGATGAGCGCGTATGTCGACACATTTTTCGCCTTGATAGTCCGCCAAAACGGATCGTAAATTATCATACTTCAATTATCATTTATGGTTATTATATTGACAATAGTCAATTTTATGACTATAACGTCTCATTGGAAATATGCTATTACTTATTCCCAATACATTGAGGAGCATAATTCATATGAAAAAAACAAAAAATCATTGTTGATCTCAATTGTAGCGGTCATAGCCCTTGTCGTTTTAGCGGCAATATCTTTTATCGCATGCACTGGCGATAAGAAAAAAACCGATGGGCCTTCCGTCGTTGCGCCAAGCGATGATAATCCACCCGCCGTAACCCCGGACGATAACAAGCCCGGCGAAAACCCACAGACCGGTTCAAATAACAGTTTTGACGATTTTCTCAAATCTGATATCGTTGATGTATTTGTATCATACTATGCCACGCGATCGTTAGGGCAGAAAGAAGGAATTTTAGGTGAGGAATATTTCCTGGCCGGGCATGATGATGTGGTGACGGGAATTTATTTCCTTTACATCTTTGGCAATAAAACAACCGCGGAGAGGGCATTAGAACTTATAGAAATAAAATTCAGTAAGGCTATCACTGTTGATGCGATTTTGGAAGATACGGAGTGGAGCGCAAACTATAGAATGTCAACCAAAAAACTCATGGGCTTTGACGCAAAAATAAACAAACTTAACACTGGTGTTGCAAACGCACTATATAGCGCCGCAAACATGCAAGATCAAAGCTTGAAACTTTTCTATGAGGTCGAAGACTATCAAGATAACCTTAGAACATTTGTTCTTTTCACTCAAGATGCAGAAACGTACAAGATCCAAATGATGGAGGTCGCCGTTGAGTGCGACGAGTCAAATCTTCTTGAAAACCTTGCGGACATTTCAAAAGTAAGTTTAAAAAACACAAGAGCATATTTGGACGATAGCGTCGAATTGGTATTCAGTGATAAATATTCTCTTGACGACGAAGACTACTCCGCAGAAGAAGTCGCATAACCGCATATCCTAAGAGCAGGGTATTTCCCCATCAAGAAATTATAATCGCAAATATTTGGCGGGCTTAACAGACAACCGGCATCGGATGAAAGTTATCCCATACAAAAGCGACTCGGTCAATCCGAGTCGCTTTTGATTTGCTTTTTTGTGTCGATATATCCGCCTGAAAGGTTACTCTATCCTCTCGAAGTCGCTGGCGCCGTGCTTGCAGAGGGGGCAGACAAAGTCCTCGGGGAGTTCGTCGCCCTCGTAGACGTAGCCGCACACTTTGCACACCCAACCCTTTTTGTTTTCGGTCTGCGGGCGGGGTTTGACGTTCTGCTGATAGAAGTTGTAGGTCATGGTCTCGACGGGCGAGATGACGCGCGACTCCGTGACGGTGCAGACAAACATGCCGTGCGTGTCGAGGTCGATATATCTTTCCACTTTGAGGGACATGAAGGAGTTGATGTAGCGCGGCAGGAAAACAAGTCCGTTGTCGGAGCGCAACAATTGCTCCTCTCCCGCAAACTTGTCCACATTGCGCCCACTTTGGAAGCCGAAATTCTCAAATACCTTGAAGGGCGCCTCGACGGAGAGGCAATTGACGTTCATGACGCCGGTCTTCTTGATGATGTCGTGGGAGTAGTTCGCCTTGTTGATGGCGACCCCTATGCGGTTGGGCGAGTTGGTAAGCTGCGTCACCGTATTGACGATGAGGCCGTTGTCCTTCGCGCCGTCGCGGGAGGTGACCACGTACAGCCCGTAGCCGATGTTGAACAGCGCCTTCAGGTCGTTTTTGTCCGCCTCGTCCCCTCTTGCGATGTAGTCGCAGCAAAGCTCCGTGGCGAGCGCCTCAAGCTGCTGAGTACTTTCGGCGTTCAGCGCGGACATTATGCGCACGTTGTGCTCCGCATATGTCAGGTTTTTGCAGCCTTCAAGCATGCCCTTCATGACGCGCGTAGCCATGGGCGCCCAGCTGCCGTTTTCTATAAACGCGACGTGACGATTCTGGAAGTTGCGCTCGATAAGATGATTTATGAATTCGCGCATAAAGGGGAAGATCTCCGCATTGTAAGTGGTCGTCGCAAGTACAATTTTGCCATATCTGAATGCGTCCTCGACCGCTTCCGCCATATCGTCGCGGGCAAGGTCTGTGACGACAACCTTGGGGCAGCCCTTTTCGATGAGCTTGCGCTCAAGCAGCTCCACCGCCGCCTTGGTGTGGCCGTACACCGACGTGTAGGCGATCATTATGCCGTCCGACTCCACGCCGTACGACGACCAGATGTTGTAAAGATTGAGATAATATCCCAAATTGTCGTTGAGCACGGGGCCGTGCAACGGGCAGATGATGTTGATGTCAAGCCCCGCCGCCTTTTTGAGGAGCGCCTGCACTTGCGCGCCGTATTTGCCCACTATGCCGATGTAATATCTTCTCGCCTCGCAAGCCCAATCCTCGTCGACGTCCAGCGCGCCGAACTTGCCAAAGCCGTCCGCGGAGAACAGGACCTTGTCCTTTTTGTCATAAGTGACAAGCACTTCGGGCCAATGCACCATGGGCGCCGCGACAAAAGTGAGGTCGTGCTCGCCAAGCGAAAGCGTGCTGCCGCCCTCCACGACTACCCTGCGGTCTGAAAAATCCGTGCCGAAAAATTGCTCCATCATCTTGAAAGCCTTCGAGGAAGAGACCACCGTCGCCTTGGGATATGCCGTCATAAAACGCACTATGTTGGCGGAATGATCCGGCTCCATGTGCTGAACGATCAGATAGTCGGCCGCCCTGCCCCCAAGCGCCTTCTTGACGTTTGCAAGCCACTCGTCGCCAAAGCGCGCGTCTACCGTGTCAAAAACAGCCGTCTTTTTGTCAAGCACGATATAGGAGTTATACGCCATGCCGTGCTCCACGACGTATTGCCCCTCAAACAGATCCACCAGATGATCGTTGACGCCAACATACTTGATGTCGTTTGTGATAAACATATTATATATGCCTCCGAAAAGTTATTTTCCGATTTGACATTATACCATACAACTATGCTGTTTACAAGCATAGCCCGCAAAATTGCGCGGTAATTTTGTTTTAGTATGGTCAAGTACCCCATAAAATTCGCTTCGCTCCGCGGTATCGCTCGGACGCGGCAAAGTACGTGTATAAGAAAGCCCGGACAAGCGTCACGTTATAATGGGACCCCCACCACCCGCCAAATGGCGGGAGCCTCCCCCTATATAAATGCATGTCCTCTACACTTATGTAGCAGAAGGGCGAGGCCTACACTCGGACAAGGCATTACATTAAGAAAGAGACCAACACTCAGACAAATTTCTAATTATCCATTGTGGACCTACCCTCTCTCCAACGCAGAATTGAGATAAGAGAAACAGGTAAGGCCAATATCTAATTATCCATTGTGGGCATACCCCTTCGATAACGTTGGATAGAGGTGCTCGGGGTCCCCGCAAAATTGCGTAGC
>CANQCC010000094.1 GCA_947589635.1 uncultured Clostridia bacterium
TTTCACCCCACAAAATCGCTACGCAATTTTGCGGGGACCCCAATTACCTCTATCCAACGTTATCGAAGGGCGAGGCCCACGCTCAGACAATGCGTTACGTTAAGCACATACAAATATTTATGTATGGATAAGGGCTACACTCGGACAATTTTTAATTATCCATTTTTGGCATACCCCTTCGTAACATTAGTTTAGAAGAACTTTCCCTATATAGGGGGAGGCTCCGCGGCAAAGCCGCGGTGGTGGGGGTCCCATAAAAACACTTTATTCAAAATCTTATCCACTTAAAACAGCGGGCGACAGCCCGCAAACCCAAGCACAAAAAATAGCGAGCCATGAGCATTTTTGACCTCGAAGGCTTTCTTCCCCGGTAAATGCGAATTGTGAAGCGGTCATTCCCTTTATTATTAACGCAACGTTTGTCCGAGAGTAATTGGGGCCCCCATAGAAAGGAGCAAAGCGAGTTTTATGGGGTAAGTAAGGAGGAGCGCAGCAACTTGCGGTGGGCTTTTAGGCACCTTGCAAAGCAATGGTGCCAAGCCCTGAGCAATTGCAAGCGTACAGGATGAAGAAGACAAGGAAAAACCCATTTTGCAAGCGTCGAGCGTACTTATTCGTACGTGACGTGAGCAAAATGGGCTTTGACGAAGTATATCGCCCATCGATAACGCTAAAACCGTCTGTACGGGATGAAGAGCGCGAAAGAGGGGTTTGCCAAGTCGTCGAGCGTACTTATTCGTACGTGACGGCGAAGGCAAACCCCTCTGACAAAGCTATTCGCCCGTACAGACGGTTTTAGGACATGTAGGTGTAGCGCGCGCGATAATGCATATACATCCTCTCATACATCTCCTCTTCCGTCTTGCCGACGCCGAAGATCTTGCCGAATTTGGCGATGAAATATGTGCCGCGGGGGACGTAGACGTAGTCGAAGACTCCGTCGGCTTGCGCGTCACCGGAGGTCTTGTAGCGGCGGGAGAGATCGTCGCGGGCTATGTAGCAAAGCTCGGAATCGTTGAGGCTGATGATATAGTTGCGATAGATATGCGCGATATAGGCGCGCGCCTCGTCCTCGCTGTCGCAGACGTCATAGGTGAGTCCGTTTTTGAGAATGATCACAAAATCCTTGTCGTAGACGGCGTATTGCAAAATTTCATCGTCGGCGCCGTCAAGATACGGATTGAGCCCCTCGCGCTCCCCGAACGTCCAATTCTGGTGCTTTTTTGTCATGTAGATGCGGTACTTGGTCTTATCGGACATCTGCAACCTCACTTCAGCGGTAGAGCTTCGTTATTTTTGCCTGCCATTTGGCAATGGCCTTTTCGTCGTAAGTTTTGGGGATCGCGCGGCCTAAGCGGGCGGCGCGGTTGGATTTTGTCAACACGTTGCTGAGGCTTACAAGCAATCCGAGTTTGGAAATGCCTTTGAAAAGTTTGCCTATCATCTCGCCGAGGCCAAGTTTGACCATCTTTCCCGTAGCGGCGGCAGCCATCTCTTTTTTGCCGACTATTCCCTTTTGCAGCAGCCAATCGAGGGACTTGGGCGCGCAGCCGAGCAGCCATCTCTTCATGACGTCCACTCCCATATGCGTGGCGCCGCGGTCGAGGTAATATCTGACCTGATATTGCCAAAGCGTCTGCTTGTCGAGGGAGTCTGCCGACAGGATGACGTCCGCAAGGATGCAGGCGGCGCGCATGCTGTTTTCAACCCCGCTGCCTATCATCGGGATGGTCATAAACGCGCTGTCTCCAATCGCGACATAGCCGTCCCAGACCATGCGTTCAAGCGGATGCCTTATGGGGATCTTGCAGATTATCCCTCCGCGCACGATCTCATCGGAAATGTTCGGATTTGAGGCTTTAAGCGCACGAAACGCATTGATAAACGTCTCCTTCGGCAATCCGCCCACGCGGCCTATGAGCACGTTCACGCTGCCGGAAGGGTCGAGAATGCTCCAGCTTATGCCGACTTCGCCGAGGTGTTTAAGGTATGCGCGATTTGTACTTTCGGGGTCTGAGGAGCCCTCCTGTTTTTTATGGAAAGCGCGATATGCGACAAAAATCTCGTCCTCCTTGGGTCTGCGAAGCACGCCGCTGTCCTCGGGAAGAGATTCGCGAAGTTTCGAAAGCGCGCCGGAGTTGTCCACAACAAGGTCCGCATAAATCTTTTCGTCGCCCGCACGCACGCCGACGACCCTGCCGCCCTCTATGATGAGCGCGTCCGCCTGCGTGGAAAAGCGGAAAGTCACGACGTCCTCCGCGCGGCGGATATACTGCTCCGCAAGCAAGCGCCTCTCTATGGACAGGTCGAGCTGGTCCTCGGGGATGTCGAGGGTGACCTCGGCGTTCTCGGAGGGAGGGATGAACGTCCAATTGCGCTTTGTGAAATATGTGCCTTCCTGAGGCATGGGCAGCAAGTTGTCCTCAAAAGCCGCCCTGTTGATGTCGTCGTGCCAATCGTATGAGATGTTTTCACGCGCGTTCTTTTCAAGCACGAGCGTTTCGAATCTGCCCGAACGGGCAAGTTTTTCCGCGGCGACGAGAGTTGCCATTCCCGCGCCGACAAACACTATCTTTTTCATAACCACCTCTTTTTTATTTTAGACCATATTCCCTCTTTCGTCAACGCCTTGTTTTTTACGGCGTTAAAGTTAGCACTTGCCAAATCGCGGGTAATATTGTAATATAATTCTATAAATAAAATCGGGGGATATGTATGTCCGACAACACTTCAATTCACGACGAGACTTCTTTGCTCGGCGAAAAGCGAAGAAAATTTAAAAAATATCCCGTTTTCACACTTGAAAACAAGCTTAAAAGCGCGGCGTTCGTTCTGTTTTGCATAGAGGTCGCCTATGCGCTGGTTTTGCTTGGGACGGGATTCAACTTTCTTGCGGTATGCGCTATCGCGTTTTCGATAGGCTTTTCGCTCGTGCTGTTTTTGCAGGCTTTAAGAGGCTATGCAAACGTCTGGACGGCGGCGAGTTTTATAACGTCCGACGCGTCCCTGCTTGTATATTTCTTTGCGTGGGGCGCGGGAAACGCGGCGGAAAGATTCGGCTATACCCTATTGTTCACGCTTATTCCCATAGCGCTTGCGACTTTGGTCCTGCTTCTGCCCAAAATCAAAAAACTTGGCGGAGGGCGCCTTGCAGCCGCTCTGTGCGCGACGCTTATGGTCGGCGTGACGGTGTTTTACTTCCTCGCGTGCAGCTTCAAGGCGAAGCCTACGGTGGAGTCGCTTAAAGAGGGCCACGACGAATATCTTAAGTCCATATCGGCAATGAAAAGCGAAAAGCGCCCCAACGTGTTGTTTGTGCTTATGGACGACATGGGATATGCGGACATATCGCTGTACAGCTATCTTACGGGATCCGCGCTGCACAATGCGGAGCAGGCGCCCACTATAAACACGCCCAACATAGACGGCATAGCCAAGGACGGAGGCATATATTTCGACAACTTTTACGCCTCTTCCCCCGTCTGTTCGCCGTCGCGGTTCGGCATACTCACGGGCAGGTATTGCTCGCGCGGGTATCTTGACAACGTGGTATTCCCCTCAAACGTATCGCTTGCGCCCTTTGGCAACACGCGCTTCTTCAATCCCTTCCAATTCTTGTACAACGTGGACGGAATTTTGGGCGACGAGATAACCATCGCCGAAGTGCTTAAGACGCAGGGCTACTCCACGGCGCTGTTCGGCAAGTGGAATTTGGGCGACTACGGCGAGTATCTGCCCACAAATCAGGGCTTCGACTATTTTTACGGCAGTCACTACGTCAACGACATGACCCCGTACAACTTCGTCGAGGAGAGAAACGGCGAATATAAAGAGGTCTTCTCCCACGCCGAGATGAAAGATCAGTCGCTTACCACCGCGCGCATAACCGAAAAGATGAATCCCTATCTTGCGGACCAGATCGCGGACTACAAGCAAAACGGCACGCCGTTTTTCACCTACTATTGCACTCCGTGGCCGCATGCGCCCCTGTTCTCAAACGCGGGAGGCAACGGACAGGGAGATACGACGGACGACACCTATATTGATTGCATAGAGGAGTTTGACAGGTATCTCGGCAGCACTCTCGACCTCATCTTCAGCGATCCCGAAGTCGCCGACAACACGATAGTCATCTTCACGTCGGACAACGGCCCCGGCAAGGAGGGCGCGACGGGCGCGCTGAAGGGGCGTAAAAACACCACCTTCGAGGGCGGACACAAGGTGCCTATGCTTGTAAAATACGGCAAGAATCTGCGCACGGATGACGAGGTGACTATAGACGGCAAAACGTCATATCGCGTCACGTCAAGCTTTATGAACATAGACATATTCCCCACCCTGCTTGACCTTATGGGCATACCTCTTCCCACGGACAGAGTCATCGACGGAGTCAGCATGCTGTCCGTCATGACGGGCGGGACAAACGCGGACGCAAAAGTGCTTGACAGAGACGGCAACCTGCGCGCGCTGTACTACATCAAGAAAGGCACCGTGCAAAGCCTTCAGATGCCCGCCGAAGCAGACGGCAAATTGTACGACTTCAAATACTATCTGAACGTGCTAAACGAAAACAGCGCGTTTATAGACCAATATTACAAAAACTTCCTGTTCAACCTCGACCTCGATCCGATAGAGGGCTACAACGTCTCGAAGGCGTACGCGGACGTCGCCGCCAAACTTAAGGCGCAGCTGCTCGACTTCAGAAAACAGCTTAAGGTCAACAGGCGCGGCATACTTTGACCGCGGGAGGAGCGCGTGAACCTGTCCGTCATGCTTAAACCCGCCTCGAGCAAGTGCAATCTGAGGTGCGAATATTGCTTTTATCACTCCCTTGCCGACATGCGCGAGAGCGCCGACAAGGGTTTGATGAGCCTCGCCATGCTTGACGACATCATAAGTAAGGCGCTCGCGTTTTGCGGCGACGACAGGCTTTATATCTCCTTTCAGGGAGGGGAGCCGCTTTTAAGGGGAAAGGACTTTTTTATAAGGGTCGGCGAGGCGCTCAAAGACAAGAAAAACGCCCATATCGCGGTGCAGACAAACGGGACGTTGATAGACGACGAGTGGGCGAAGATATTCAAAAAATACCGCGTGCTCGTGGGGCTTTCCCTCGACGGCAGAAGAGAGGACAACGCGCTGAGGGTAAAGGCGGACGGCAAACCCGCGTTCGACGATATAATGCGGGGCATAGATGTGCTTAAAGCGCACGGCGTCGCCTTCAACATCCTGACCGTGATAAGCAGGACGGTCGCAAAAAACATAGACGACATTTACGACTTTTACGCCGAGCAAGGCTTTAAGTTTTTGCAATTCATTCCCTGCCTCAAGCCTCTCGACGGACAAAACTACGACAAGGACAAGTGGAACAGCATTGTAAATAAAACGCCGATTTCTGCAAGCAGCAATCGGGAAATCGGTGGCGTCGCTCCATCTGTCTATCTTGGAAAACTTGAAAAGAAAGGCTCTGTGCTGCCGTCCGATTTGGATGGTTATGTTGAGACGCACTGGATTGATCATACCATGTTAAGAAACGATGAATTTCAGGAATTCATTGTTGACCGCGCAAAGAAACTGTTAAGTG
>CANQCC010000095.1 GCA_947589635.1 uncultured Clostridia bacterium
ATAAGCGCGTACGTCATCACGAACGACGAAAAATTCATGCGCTCGGCGGCGGCGTATCTCGACAGACTTGCGGGCGTGAACGAGATAAAGTTCATCTCGGACAAGAGCGAGGCGCAGGGCAGAGTGAGCGCGCTGGTCACCCCGGTCGCGGAGATACTCATCCCGCTTGGCGACCTTGTGGACGTCGAAAAGGAGAGAGAACGCATAAAGGCGGAGATCAAAGAGACGTCCGCGTTGATAGAAAAGACCAAGGCTCTGCTTGCAAATCAGGGCTTCAGGGCGAAGGCGCCTCAGAAGCTTGTGGAAAACGAGCAGGCGAAACTTGTAAGCGCTGAGGAAAAACTGAGTAAACTTGAAGACAAGCTTGCGCTTTTTAACGATTGAGGAGGAGTAGATGGAATTTAAGAATTCGATATCCATTCTGTTTTCCAACATCGGCTATGTGTTTAAGCTGATCGTCTGGATACTCATATCCGCGCTGATATCCGCGGGCATAGGCGCGGCGATAATCATCCCCGTGTGGAAGACTATCGCGGCCACCACAAACGTCATGCCCTATGTCGACGCGATAGGGCAGTCCCTGACCTCCGTGTGGAAGGGCGGCATAAATCTGCGCGTGGCGGCGGAAGACATCGTCCCAAACGCCATAGCGGGGCTTAAGGCTATGAGCGCAAACGCGGGCGCCGTGACGGGGCTTGCTTTTGAGATCGCATTTGTATACGCGCTGTACTGTTTTTTGAGGGGGCTCTGTTTTTACAGCCTCGCTGACATAGTCAACCAGATAATGGCGTCCAACATGAGGCAAGGCTTTGCAAGCAGCATGGCTGCAAACTTCAAAAAGAACGTGACCTTTTCGCTGTGCAGACTGTCGATAGGCCTGCCCATAGATATTGCGTACGCTCTCATCATGGTCGCCGCCGCGCTCGGGCTTTTCACAAAGATCGGGCTTATCGCGGTGCCGATTCTGCTTATATTCAGCGTGGTATTTTTCTCGCTGAGGGCGGTGCTCTTCGGCGGATGGCTGCCGAGGGCGCTGTATCATCCCGAGGAGAGGATTTATACCGCGTTTACAAGAAGCCTTGTGTATGTCAAACACAATTTCACGGATTTGTTCAAGGCGTACGCGATAATCTTTTCGCTTATGTACATCCTCAACTATCTGTGCGCGGCGCCGACGGGCGGGATAGTTTTGATAGTGCTTATCCCGACGCACTATTTCCTGCTGCGCGCGGTCGAGCTGATCGGGTATTATAAGGCGAAGGGGATGAGTTTCTATCTTGACGGCTCCACCGTCGTCAACACCGTAGATTACGGTTTCAGACCTGACAACCAGCGCGAGGACGATTATTTTGAGCTTGACAAAAACGCAGACGAAGCGTTTGACGCAAGAGAAGAGCAGACCGAAGAGAGCGTGGACAGGGATATAAATCCCGAAAACGCAGCGGAGGACGACAATGAATAACAAAACCTTTTACAGAATGGACTTCGGCGCCGTCAAACTTGCGATGCTTATAATAGTGCTTATCGGCGTGCTTGCTCTCACGGGGCTTGACATAGCCATGCTTGCGGGCGCGATAAACACCGTGTCTCCCGCGGCGGCGGGCGTATCCCTCGGGGCGGCGGTCATAGTGGGCGCGGCTACGCTTGTCATCATCTTCAACAGCGGCTACAGGATAAAGGAGGACAGAGTGGAGGTCTGCCTCGGCTTTTTCAAAGATAAGGTCATGTTTTCGGCGATAACCTCCGTGAAGATAAACGCCAAGACGGGCGAGCTTTATCTTGTCACAGGAGACGAGGTGAGCGGTACGTCAGTGAAGATTAATGCGGAAAGAAAATCGCTCGCCGCGTTTGAAAGCGCCCTGAGGCCTCTTCTTCAAACTGTTCCGTTTGATACTTTCGAGCCCTCCGATACAAAAGAGCAATAACTTTTCAAGACGGCGCAACTTGCGACGCCTCGCGGCATAACATGGTTGCGAGGTGAAACTATCAGACTTACGCAAGTCGTCGATACCGACGTTATAAGACGCAATATTTCAGATGTAAGGCGGCAAGTCTCTTCGCGCGTCATGCTTATGGTCAAATCGGACGCGTACGGACACGGCCTGAGGCGCGTGGCGCAGGCGTGCCGCGATATTGTCGACGGCTTTGGGGTCGCCACGCTTGAGGAAGGGCTTGAACTGAGGAGCGCGGGCATAGACGAAGATATTCTTGTTTTGATATGCGCTCCCGACGAGATGGAGGCGGCGATAAATGCCGGACTCGATTTCGGAATTTTCGACAAAAGCCAACTTGAGGTGCTCTCATCTCTCGTCCAATGCGGCAGGGTATCCGCCCTCTCGGCGCGCCCGCATATAAAAGTGGACACGGGCATGCACAGGTTGGGCTTTCCCGTCGGGGACGTGGGCGAAGTTTTACGCGAACTTAAAAACATCGATGTATCGCCTCGCGGCGTGTATTCGCATTTGCGCTGCAGGGACTTTGCGCAGGTGAAGGCGTTCGACAGGGCGTGCGCGCTTGTAAAGAGCGAGTTCACTTCCGTCACGGCGCATCTTGCGGCAAGCGGAAATCTGCGCGTAAAGTCTCTCGCATATGACGAGGTGCGGTTGGGCGTGGACGCATACAAAGGCGCCATGACGGTTAAAAGCAGAGTGATCTGTTCCCGCAAAGTGTTGAAGGGAGAGCGCATAAGCTACGGCAATTTCAGGGCGCCGCGGGACATGAATACCGCGATAGTTTTCGGCGGCTACGGCGACGGCGTGCAGAGGGAGTTCCCCTCTCGCGTCATCATCGGCGGCAGGGAGTGCAGACCCGTCGGCAGAGTGTGCATGGATATGTTTGCGGTGGATACCGGGGACAGTTTGCCGCGCGCAGGCGACGACGTCACGCTGTATTCCCCTTCGCTTGCGCCAATTGCGGCGAAGGACAGAAGAACGATAGGGTACACGCTTATGACCGGATGGCATGGGCGGATAAAGAGGATATATGACCAAATTGCAAGCGAGGAAGACAGCCCTTGACAGGGTGAAACGGATGTCCGCCGAAAGGCGCGAGTGGGCAAGCGATTGCATAACCGACGCGCTTTCGGGGCTTGAGGCGTTCAGACGCGCGCGCAAGCCGTTTGTGTTTTTGGGGACCTCGACGGAGCCCGATACCGAACAGACGATAGGGCTGCTGCTTGCCCTCGAGCGCGAAGTCAGCGTGCCCGTCGTGAAAGACGGCGCGATGAAGGCGATACGCATAACGCCGTATACGAATTTTCGCAGGAATAAGTGGGGAATACTTGAACCGGTCGGCGGAGGGGAAGTTTACGCTCCAGACGTGGCAGTCATCCCTCTCGTCGCGTTTTGCGGGCTTAACAGAGTGGGGCACGGCGGCGGCTTTTACGACAGATACCTCGCGGGGCGGGAGATAGTAAAAATAGGCGTCGCATTCGACTGCCAGGCGGTAGAGGACGCGGACTTCGAGGACTTCGACATATCCTTGGACGCGCTTGTCACCGAAAAGCGCATAATCGACGCGGACGGCGAAAGAATAAACATTTTCGGAGTTGACCAATGAGAGTCGTTGCAGGCAAATACAGAGGCAAAAATTTGCTGTCTCCCAAGGACGAAAGCGTGCGCCCCACGACGACGCGCATAAAGGAGACGCTTTTCAACATACTTCAAAGCGAAGTGCCTTCCGCAAAAGTGCTCGATCTGTTCGCGGGCAGCGGCGCGCTTGGGATAGAGTGCCTCTCGCGCGGCGCGGACGAGGTGATCTTCAACGACAAAAGCAGGGACAGCATAGCCCTTATCAACCAAAATCTCAGAGGAATAGAAGGCAAATTCAGCGTGACTTGCCGCGACTTCATGGCGGCGCTTTTAAGCGCGCAGACTTCGGGCAAGCGCTTTGACATAATTTTTCTCGATCCTCCCTACGCAAGCGATCTCGCCGAGAGGGCGATAGACGCCATTATCGCCATGGACCTGCTTGGCGAGGACGGCGTGATAGTCTTCGAGCACGGCGCGGAAAAGATCTATACTCCTCCCGCCGCATACAAGACCCGCACCAAGAAGATGGGTACCGTCATCGCGGAATTTATCAAAAAAAAGCGCATAGGGCTTATGACAGGCAGCTTCGATCCCGTGACAAGAGGGCACGAGGAAGTGCTTGAAGAGGCTCTTGAGACCTGTGACGAAGTGATAGTCGCCTGCCTTGTAAATCCCGACAAGACGTATACTTTTTCAAGCGCGCAAAGGCTTGCGCTTGCCGACGCGCTGTGCTCCGCGCACAAGGGCTCGCGCGCAATTTACAGCGAAAAGCTCGCCGTTGAAGTCGCGAAGGATATGGGCGCCTCAACGCTCATCCGCGGGGTCAGAGACGAGACGGATCTGACATACGAGGAGGATATGGCAAAGTATAACCGCAAAATGGGCGTGGATACGCAATTTATAAGGACAAGCGCATATGCCTTCGTCAGCTCCACGCGCGTAAGGCAGGAGCTTGCCAGCGGAGACCTTTCAAACCTTCCAGCCGCCTGCGTCCCTATTTATCTGTCGAAAGACTTTGCAAATCTTAAGGATGACAATAACCAAGCGCAGCCAAAATAACCGGGTTTGATAAAATAGGCGCAGCCAAAATAACCGAACTTGGCAAAAGCGGCGCGACAAATATGCGCTTTGCAAAAAGCAAAACCTATTTACTTTTAAGCCCAAGGCTCTATCCATTATATCGCGTATATCGCGCATCGCGTACGCGCGCGAAGGCGGCAAAGACCATGGCGAGGCAAAGATACAAAAATGCGTGTGAAGAAGCCCGCGGGGCAAGTAAGATAACAATAATGTTCCTGCAAATCGCATGCGAGGGGAGGAAGTATCCATCATTTGCGCCTATTTTGCCGCATAAAATGTCGGATATGATAAAAAATAGTTATATTATGCTTGAAAAATCGGAGGACATCGCTTATACTGAAGATGTAAACGGGGGTTTATATGGAAGCAATCGATATGTTACTAAACGACCTTGAAAGCGAAATTCTTAAGGCAAAAAAGGCGACTTTCAGCAATACGGACATCGTCGTAAATCGCAAGCAACTGCTCGACCTCGTATCGCGCATACGTCAGAGCTTGCCGCAGGTGATCCAGGACGCCATGCGCATAACTCGCGACCAGAACGAGATCATCGCCTCCGCCAACGCCTACGCGCAGACGGCTATGGAAAACGCGGACGCGCGCCTGCAAAACGCCGTCGACGAAAACGAGGTCTCCAAAAAAGCGGAGGAAAGGGCAAATCAGATCGTCGGCAAGGCGCAGGAGGAATATAACCGCATCATCATCGACGCGCGCAATCACAGCTATACGCTGCTTGCCTCGGCAGAGCAGCAACTTGCACATTTGCTTGACGTGGTGCATGAAAGCATGAACAACCTCTCGCAATAATTGCAACAAACATTTATGCAAGCATTTACGCCGCTCTGTGCGGCGTTTTTTATTTGCGGCAATAAGAAAAGGCGACGCACGGCGCGTCGCCTCTCCAAAGGAGTTAAAAAATGAATGCTATAAGCTTATTAAAGTTTTTCGGGGACTG
>CANQCC010000096.1 GCA_947589635.1 uncultured Clostridia bacterium
GCCCTCACCCTCGGCTTTATTAACGACTTAGGCAATATCTTGGAGAGGAATTTTTCAAGCAATTGCGCGGTCATCTCCTCGTCCACGACGACGCCCTCGCAAATGGGAGCGATGACTTTCGCGCCGCCAAGCGCGCCGGTCATGACGCTCTGCGCGCGGAAACCCGCCTCTCTTATTTCCAGCTTGTTTTTGGCTTTGGAAGCGATCGCCATAGCCGGCTCGCGCAAAACGAGGCCGACGCCTCTTTGATAGATGGTTATGTACTTACTGCCAAGGTCTATTGACAAATCAATCGTCGCCATATGCGATCCCCGCCTTCTTGAATATTTTTGCAAGCCTCTCGAGAGGCAATCCCACTATGTTTGAATAACTTCCCCGATATCTCTCCACCGTGACGCCGTCCTGTATGCCGTAGGCGCCCGCTTTGTCGAGAGGTTTTTCGTCGCGCACGTACTCCTCTATCCTCTCGTCGCTTAACATGGCTATCTTCACACGCGACCTGACAAAGAACGTCTCCTCCCTGCCGCCGTAGATGACCGTGACGCCCGTGTACACGCTGTGCCGCCTTCCCCTCAGCGCCTTAAGCATGGCCACGGCGTTTTCTTCGCTGTGAGGCTTGCCGAGTATGCGCCCCTTAAGAACCACCACGGTATCCGCGCCCACGACGCAGCCTTCAAATACCTTCGCCGCCCTCGCCTTGACAAGGGAGAGCGCCATGACAAGTTTCTTTGGGGATGACTCCGCTATATCCTCGTCCGCGTCCGACGGCTTTACGTCAAACGTAAGCCCCATCGCCGCAAGCAACTCCCGCCGACGAGGGGACGCCGACGCAAGCGTTATTTTGCATGTCTGCCGCCAGTTTTCCTTTGGGAGACGGCTTTCGTCATACGAAGTCATTACAATATCTCAAGATTTTTGCCGAACGCCTGTTTGAAGTCCGCCGCGGCGCCCATGGCGTCCCTGACCTCAAGCGAGCAATCGCCGTTCATCTCGGATTCCGTCTTGACGATGACGCTGTCGCCAAGCACGTCGCAATTTATGTTGGTTATGACCCCGCTCTGCGAACGATCGAAACTTTCCGCAATGCGCAAGATCACGCTGAGCTTCTTTATCGCCTCGACGTCTTCGGAGGTTATCATGTCCTTATACTTCATCAGGTCGTCCTTGTTGAAGTCTATGCTCCTGTGCCCCGCCGCGACGAAGGACGCGACGACGATGTCTCTGTGCGACACGCCGTAGAGGTTGCTGTTGAGGATTATGTATTGCGAATGCAATTGATGGTTGTAAAACTTTATGCGCATGCCGCTGTCGTGAAGCAAAGCGGCGATCTTGAGCACTTTGACGTACATGCGGGGCATCTTGTGCAAAACTTTCAGCTGCTTGAACAGAAGGATAGCAAGCTGATAGACGTGCTCCGCATGCGAAACGTTGATGTCAAAATACTTGATCTGCGTATACAGCGAGTGCCCAAGCACGTCGCCAAGCGGCCTTTCCGCAATGCTGGGGACGGCATAGCGGAACATCGCGCCCTCCCTGAGGCCGCAACCGCTTATCGTTATCTTTTTGAAGTCGAACCTGTCAAGCACCGCCTTCATGACCGCAAGCGCGCTGGGGAAAATGTCCGCCCTGCCGCTCGAAAGCCCTTTTATCTTCATGGTGCTGTCCAGATCCAGCTTTTTTCTGGTGTTGTAGATGTTGTCAAATTCCGCCGTGCTAAGCTCGTAATTGTGCGTCATGTTGAAGGGATACTTGCGCACGAGCCTGCTTATTCTGCCCAAGTTTCTAAAACTTCCGCCCACGCCGACGAAGGCGGTATCCGGCTCCACTTCGTCAAGCCAGGTTATCTTTTTCAATTGCTCGCCGATAAATTCCTCTATCTTGGCGGCGCGCTCCTGAGGTCCCGCTCCGTTGCCCTGGAAAAGGTCGGTCAGCGTGACGGCGCCAAAGGGCAAAGTCTCATAGTGAATGAGGTTGCGGCGATTATAGTATATGAGGTTGGTGGAACCTCCGCCCATCTCCATGATGAGGCCTTTTGGGATGTCCATGCTGTTTATGACGCCCTGATAGACCAAAAGCGCCTGCTCCTCCACGGACAGCACCTTTATCTTTATGCCGCAAGTCATCGCGACTTCGTCCAAGAAGCTCTTCTGATTTTTTGCCCTGCGCACCGCGGCGGTCGCAAATGCGAATATCTTGTCTATCTTGTTGGCGTCGCAAAGACGTCTGAACATCGTGAGCGTCTTTATTGTCTGAGCGATGCGTTGAGGCTTTATAAACCCGTCCCAGTCCATATCCTGCCCGAGACGGACAGTCTCCTTAAGCTCGTCAAAGACGACAAAATAGCCGCCGTCAAGCACGTTTACAAGCACAAGCCGCGCGGAATTGGAGCCAAGGTCGATGATAGCGATTTTTTCCATATCTCTCTCCCGCCGCCCGCCATCAAGACGAGCGCAAGTGAATTGTCAAAACTTTTAAGATATCGCCCGCGCGCATGTGAAAGGCGTGCGCCCGCCCTCGCCCGCGTATATATCTTATTTGAATTATAGCTTATAAATATTCCCTTGTAAATACCCATTTTTAACTTTTTTATCAAACTTTTTTCAGGGTTTTTGTAAAAAGTGACGCCACGGCGACGACGATCAGAAAGCCTCCGAACAGCCTCTTAAGCGCCGCCGCGTCCGCGGATACGGCAAAAAAGGACGCCGCCGCGCAGCCTATGACGGAGGGCAAAAGCAATCTGAGCGCCGCGCGCATATCCACAAGTCCGTTTGCGGAGTGCATCATAAGCGCGCACCCGCCCGACGGCAAAAACGCAAGCAGATTTGCAAATTGCGCCGTAAGTTGCCCCACCCCTAGCGCAAGCGCCAATATAGGCATGGTAAGCGTGCCGCCGCCCATCCCCATTCCCGCCGCGACTCCGCCCAAAAGCCCCGCCGCGATATAGTATAAAATGTACAATTTATCCATTTAGAATACCTGTTTTACGCGTTTTTACGCGATAATCATCTTTATCCCCGCAAGCAACATTATGCCGTAAAATATAAAGCCGAGCCACTTCCCAGGCACCACTTTGAGAAGCGCCGCGCCCAATATCCCGCCCAACACTACGCCCAATATCGTGGGCAGGACGACGCCCATGTCGTAGGAGGCGCGGACGGAGTACACGACGGAGCTGATGAGGCAAAGCGGAAGTATGACGGCGATCGCCGTGGCGTGCGCTTTTTTGTCCTCTAGGCCGAGTATGCCGGTGAGCGCAGGGACGGCAAGCATGCCGCCGCCCGCCCCGAACACGCCGTTGATAACGCCGATAAAAAGCCCTGCAAGCGCGCATAAGGCCTGCCCCGCTACCCTCTTTTTTTTGCCCGGCAAGGCATATTTTGCCACCCCTCCGACGGGGGCTTTTATCATATAGCGTCCGGGAGTCATATTTAATAGTTTTATAATTTTTTCGGAAAGTATGTTTTTTGATTGCAAAAAAATGATGTTTGTATTAAAATAACAAATCATACGCGTTCTGCGCGTACGCGTATGAAATCGCAATGACAAAAACGGGGGCTGTTCCCCGATAACTCAAAGGTCAGATATGAACAAGAAGAAATCAATAGTGTTAGCTCTCTTTCTCATCGTAGTCGTCGCCATGACGTCCTGCCTGCTTTACGCTTGCAACACCACCGTGCCCGACAATACCGAGGAAGAGACCGTCGAAGCGACCGAAGGTCTTCTCATCCCCAACGGCGATTTTAAGGTCACGGGCAATTCGGACGGCTATCCGCGTACCGCCGACAGCTGGACGGGTGGCAAGATGTATTCCACAAGCCAATACCGCGACGACGTCATCGCGGGCGTAGTGAGTCTTGAAAACGACCTCTACGCCGCCAGCAAGGAGGAGTGGGACGACGCCGACGAGACGATAAGGCAAAAACTTATCGCGGGCGGACATTTCGCCGAAAATGACGAAAACAAGAACGTGCTTATGGTCTATCAACCCGTCCTCTCCAAGGACGAAAACAACAACGACCAGCACGGTCCCACTGCATACGGATACACTTCGGCAAGTTTCACGCTTGACAAGGGCTCCTATTATAAACTTAGCGTAGACGTGCTCACCTACGACATCAAGGGTCGTCTTGACGCGGAGAGCGGTAATCAACTTGCATCCTCTCAGCCGGGCGCGCGCATTTACGTAAGCTCCAACACCTATGCGGAGTTTGCTCAGATAAACACGGACGGCGCCTGGAAGACCTACACGATATATATCGAGACGTCTCCCGCCTCCACAACAAGCCTCACCGTCCAACTCGGACTTGGCAAGTACACATCCTCATACACGGACGGACTTACGACGGGTTACGCCTTCTTTGACAACCTCTCCCTGAAGAAAATTGTCGACGATCCCGACATCAAGAACGACGACGTGGCAAATGAAAAGCCCGAAGGGGACAAAACTCCTCTCGACGCATATCTCGACGCGCTCGACTTAGAGAAGGCGTACGACGCGGCGGACGCAGACGGCAAAAAGACTCTCCCCGCCGTCGCTACAACCACCCTCAAGGTCCCCAACGGCCGTTTCGAGTTCGGCTCCTCCAACGTATCCTCCACGACGGTGCCCAATTCCTGGACGCACGTCACGGGCAACAGCGGCAAGGAAGACTATGCTCCCACGGGCCTCGGCTACAACGCAATAATAGACACAAAGCAATTTGCGGACAACTTCAGCAAGTACGCCGCAAGCTATACCACAAGAAACGCGGAGGGCGGCGGCGATCAGCTGTACTACCCCGCAAACCAGCTTGACGCCATAAAAGAGGCGATCGACAACTATACGGGGCGCATAGGCAACAGCGTATTTATGCTGTCGCAACAGCTGATGACTGCGCAAGGCATACGCACTTCCCGCTCCATAACCATAGAAAAAGGCAAGGTCTACGCCCTCAGCGTAAGCCTGTTCACCTACTCCATCAAGGGCGCGGGCGTGTCCCTCATCCTGTCCGGCGGAGACGGCAAGGATATCGTCATCAAGGGCATCCAGAACAACCCGTCCGACAAAATCTACATCGGCAACTACGATATCCAGCCTTCCACGGGCTACGGCACCTCCGACTCGGGCGACGGCAAGAGCTCCAATGTGTGGACGACCTACACCTTCTACATCAAGGGCAACGAATATAAAGATTACAGCTACAACATGGCGATATGGCTCGGCACGGACGGCACAGGCTCCAACCACGCCGTAACATACCGCAACTTCTCTCAGAACGCAAACGCCACCACCTATACCGCAGGCGGCACGTTCTCGAGCGGCTGGGTGTTTATAGACGAACTTCAGCTTGCGGAGATCGATGAGCTTCCCGCAGCGGACGCCACAAACCAAGAGGCGGCGGAAAATAACACCGTCGACGTAGCTTCCAATGAAGATGTGCGCGG
>CANQCC010000097.1 GCA_947589635.1 uncultured Clostridia bacterium
GGAGAATTCTCCTGCGCTGAGCGCCTTTTCTGCCTCTTCCTCTTCCTTGAGGATGACGTCGACCTGCTTCTTACTGCACAGCACCTGTCCGCCCTTTGTGGAGAGGATGATGACTTGCACTTCGTCCCCAACCTTGAAGTCGGCGGGATTGTAGTTGCCGTCGATGGATGCTTCGGTCTTGTCGATGAAGCCGTCGTTCTTGCCGCCGATGTTGACGACAATGCCGTCGTCGCCCGCGCTGATGACAGTGCCTCTTACGCGGCGGCCGGGTCTGTACTCCGTATAGCCGCCACCCTTAGTGGCGTTCATCAATTCGTCCATGGTGGTAGGTTCGGACGCAGTTTCCTGAGTCGTTGCCTTTTCGTCGATGGGTTGCTCTTGAAGTGTTGCTTCTTTGTTCACTTCAGTTTCGGTGTGAGTATCACTCATATAACTTGTTACCTCCCGTATCAACCAAGGCGGAGTTGAGGCCCCTGCCACGATAGATACAAAATTTGAATCCTTAAGTTTGTCCGCAAACAGTTTGACTTCGTCAAGATCCGAGGCGAAATAGACGTTTTCGTTTTCCGCTTTGGCAACCTCGTACAAGCGTACTGTGTTGGCGCTGTTGCGGCTTCCGAGCACTATTAGCGCTTCGCTTGAGCGCGCAAGCTCGCGCGCCTCGCGCTGTTTTGCCTCTGTAGTATAGCAAATAGTATTAAAAATCTCAAGTGAATTTGCGTGGATTTTTTTGAATTTCTGCACAAAATCTTGAAATTTTTCAAAAATTTGCCTCAAAACCGTTGTTTGAAACAGGATCGAGACGTTTTTGTCCCCGATTTGAGGCGTATCCGAGGTCCCTATCACCTTGACGTGCCCTTCCGCATAGCTTGCGACTCCGATCACCTCGTCGTGGCGACTGTCGCCGACGATTATCACTTCGTCACCCGCCTCCGCTCTGTCCGCGGCGAGCTTTTGATTGCGCTTGACCACGGGACAAGTGGCGTCAAACAAGACCACTCCCCTATCCCTCAAGCGATTTTCAAGCCCCAAGGCGACGCCGTGCGCGCGAATGAGCGCGACATCCCCCGATTTAAGTTGGTCCGCGTAGGCAATATCAAGGCATTTAACGCCTTTAGAATCCAGATATTTTGTGACAAGTTCGTTGTGAACAAGCTCGCCGAGCGTATATATCTGCCCGTACTGTCCGGCAAGTTGCAGCGCCATATCCACGGCGCGCTGCACGCCCTTGCAAAATCCCGCGCCCTCGGCGACAAAAACTTTCACTTCTTTCCTTCCTTATTCTTTTTATTTTTGAGGGACGCGACGTAGGAGTTAAGCTCCGATCCCACTTCGTCCATCTTCTCTCTGACCTTTTCCGTAGCTTTGTTCATCGCCTCTTGCGAGCGCTCGCCGTAAAATTCGTCAAGTTCAAACGGCTGGCCCACAAAGAGATAGTTGCGCCTGAAGAGCTTCGGCGGCGCGTAGTACATCATCGGGACGATAAGCGATTTGGTCTTTATGGCAAAACGCGCCGTACCGCTTTTGAATTCCGCCATCTCGCGAGTGCCTTCCGTATTGCGTGTGCCTTCCGGGAAGATCATTAGGTGTTTTCCGTCCTTAAGAAGGCGCAGAACACACTTGACGCTGTCTATATCCGCCTCCCCGCGCTTGACGGGTATGGCGCCGAGGCTGTGCAAAAATCCGCCTATTATCGCGCTTTCAAACAGTTCGGACTTGGCAAGGATATGCGCCTCCTTTTTGAACAGCTTGAAGCAAGGCAAAAACGTATCGACCTTGCTGAAGTGGTTGCAGATGAATATCGCGCCTCTCCCTTCGAGGCCTTCAGCTCTTTCGCCGCCCACAAGTTTTATAGGCCAAAGCGCAGCCTGCAAAGGCCGCAAAAACACGCGCAAAAACCTGTAGAATCCGTGCCTTTTGGGCGGAAGATAATACTTTTTGAGGCGCGCTTCCCTCTTCAATTGCCTTTTTGATGGCGAAGTTTCATT
This sequence comes from uncultured Clostridia bacterium, assembly GCA_947589635.1. GTDB lineage: Bacteria > Bacillota > Clostridia > Christensenellales > CAG-917 > CAG-475. The sequence continues at coordinate 1,989 of CANQCC010000097.1, forward strand.
TTTTTTTACGTCTTCCTGCGTTTCCGGCTGCATGCATGCCTTGACCCTTGAGACGACCGCCGCGATGACTTCGTCGACGCTCATTTTTGTGGTATCAAGCAGCACGGCGTCTTCGGCTTGCTTCAGTGGCGCGACCTCGCGATGCGAGTCGTTATAGTCCCTCTGCTTGATGTCCGCAAGCAGGACGTCAAAGTCCACGCTCTGCCCCTTCTCTTCAAGCTCCTTAAAGCGCCTTGTTGCGCGCTCCTCGGGAGTCGCCGTCATAAATATCTTGCAATTCGCGTCGGGCAAAACGAAGGTGCCTATATCCCTGCCGTCCAGCACGACGTCTCTCTCCGCGGCGAACTTGCGCTGAAGATCGACCATCTTATAGCGCACGCTTGGCAGCGCGGAAATGTCGCTCGCGGCCTTTGACATATAGTGCTCTCTCAAAAACGGAGTGGTGTTGAAATCGTTGACATAGATCTGCTGCGCGCCGTCCTCGAAGCGGATGTCCATGCACATATCCTCAAGCATGGGTTTGACCTTCGCTTCGTCGGTCACGTCAATGCCCGCCTTAAGCGCCGTGTATGCCGTAGCGCGATACATTGCGCCCGTGTCGAGATAGATAAGTCCAAGCTCGCGCGCGACCGCTTTCGCCACCGTACTCTTGCCCGCGCCCGCGGGACCGTCAATTGCAACGTTGATCATATAGTCTCCTTATGGATATTCGCCGGTACGCAAAATATCCGATTAGATTACTTGTTTTCTTGCTTAAGTATGTCATAAGCGGCGGCAACTCCCGTCGCCCAGGCGATTTGCAGATTGTATCCGCCCGTAAGCGCGTCAACGTCCGCGACCTCGCCTACAAAGTACAGTCCGCGCGCGGATCTGCTCTCTCCCGTAGGTTTAAGTCCGCTTAAATCAACGCCGCCCGACGTTATGACAGCCTCTTCAAACGGCGCCTGCCCCGCATATGTGAAAGACAGCGCTTTTATTGTCTTCAATATACGTGACCTCTCCGCTTTTAAGACGTCGCCCGCAAGTTTTTCGCCGTCGACTCCCGCGCGCGAAAGGACGTATAAATTGAGTTTTTCGGGCGTCAGAGCGCGCATAACGCTCTTTAGGCGCTCGCCTTTTCGCGCTTCGAATTCTCTTATCAGTCTTTTGTCGAGAGCGCTCTCGTCAAGCGCGGGTTTTAAGTCCAACGCGATCTTGACGCACTTTTCTCTTGCCGTATACGAGGAGACGCTTAGCGCTGCCGGCCCCGCTATTCCGCTTTTTGACAGCGTAGCCTCGCCAAATTCGCTTGCGATCTCCTTCCCGTTTTCGTCGTATGCCGCAAGGCGCACGTTTTTAAGCGCGAGGCCGTCAAGTCGTGAAATATTTTCCTTGACTTTCAGCGCGCACAGAGCGGGCACAGGCTTTACGACGGAGTGCCCCAAACGCCTTGCAAACTCATAGCCGTCCCCTGTGCTTCCCGTGGCGGGATAACTTACCCCGCCCGTAGCGATTATGACGCGGTCAAATATTTCTTCGCCTTCCGAAGTCGCCACACAGTAGGCGCTGTCCTTCTTTTGTACTGACGTCACGGCAAGGCTGAGTCTGACGTCGACTTTGAGGCGGGAAAGCTCCCTCGAAAGCGCGCGGATGACGTCGGAAGACTTCCCCGAAGCGGGAAAAACTCTGCGCCCTCTCTCTACTTTGAGAGGCACGCCAATCCCCTCGAAAAACCCCATCGTGTCCGCGGGAGAAAACAGACTGAGCGCGGAAAATAAATACTTTTGTCCGTGCACGACGTTTTCAAACAGCGCATCAAGGTCGCAATCGTTTGTAAGATTGCACCTGCCCTTGCCCGTGATATACAGCTTTTTGCCAAGCTTTTCGTTCTTTTCAAACAGCGAGACGCGCACCCCGCCGCGCGCAAGAAAGATAGCGGATATCATCCCGGAAGCGCCTCCGCCTATGACCGCTACAGCCATATGTCCTCCTCCCGCGCCTTCATGCTTTCAAGCGCCGCTAAGTTGTTGGCGATAAGCTCTATCGGCGTAAGCACTATGTAGCCGTTCTTCACCAGGTAGCAATCCCCGTCCGTCGCCTTCAGCGCGTCGGGAAGAGGCTTGCCCTGTACGACGTAAAAGTCCCTGTCCTTGATCTTGTCGAAATCCGCCTGCGGTTTGAGAGCCTTCACGCGCAGCAGAAACTCCTCTTCGTCGTCCTTGGTTATTCTTATATAGTTTTCGTCGTAGGGGCGAAACACGATAGGCGCCACCCTGACGCCCTTTATCTCGCTCCTGTCGCAGGACGGGATATTGACGTTGACAGTGATGTTTTCGGTGGCCATCGCGATAAGTTTTTCAAGATTTTTTTCTATAAACTCCGCCGCGTAGCCATAATCCTCGCGACCTTTTGCGCGCAGGGACACGGCGACGGACGGGATGCGCTGAAAAGTGCCCTCCTGAGCCGCGCCTACCGTCCCCGAATATATTATGTCCGAACCTATGTTGAGCACGTTGTTTATGCCGCTTATCACCGCGTCGAATTTTATGTCGCAAAACAGGTGTCTGACCGCGAAAATGACGCAATCTGAGGGAGTGCCGTCCACCGCGTAGGTCTCTATGCCGTCAGGCATGTCCACCTTTTTGAAACTTATCCCGCCAAAGAAGTTGACCATGTGCCCGGAGCCCGACCTTTCGCTTTCGGGAGCGCAAATTATGACGTTGTGCTTGCCGCTCAACCTGCGCGCAAGCTCCCTTATCCCCGCCGCATAATATCCGTCGTCGTTTGTGAGAAGTATGTTCATTTGACCTCCATACCGCAAAGCTGCTTAAGATATGCGACCTCCGCGTCGTTGAGAGGACGTGACGCACCCCTCGACAGCCCGCCGAGCCGCAGCTCGCCTATGGCGATACGCTTTAAGAACACGACGTTTTTTTCGACCGCGGCGAACATCTTGCGGATCTCCCTGTTTTTGCCTTCGAAAATGACGACTTCAAGGCGAGTGACGCCTTCTTCCACACCCGTGACTTTGACTTTTGCGCGGCCGTACTTTACGCCGTCGACCGTGACGCCCTTTCTGAGTATGGCAAGGTCGCTCTCCTCTATGGAGCCTTCGATGCGCACGGCGTATGTCTTTGAGATCTCGCTTGAAGGATGCGTCAACTTATATGTCAACTCCCCGTCGTTGGTCATGATAAGCAGCCCCTCGCTGTCATAATCGAGCCTTCCTACAGGAAAAAGGCGCTTGTTTTTGAGGTCTGCAGTCAGATAATCGGCAATGGAGCGGCGGCGCCTGTCGGCATGAGGCTTGCCATCC
>CANQCC010000098.1 GCA_947589635.1 uncultured Clostridia bacterium
CCCCCCCGGTAAATGCGAATTGTGAAGCGGTCATTCCCTTTATTATTAACGCAACGTTTGTCCGAGAGCAATTGGGGTCCCCACAAAATTGCGTAGCGATTTTGTGGGGTAAGTAAGGAGAAGCGCCGCAGGTTGCGGTGGGCTTTTAGGCACCTTGCAAAGCAACGGTGCCAAGCCCTGAGCAACATGCAAGGGGGATGAAGAGCGCGAAAGAGGGGTTTGCCAAGTCGTCGAGCGTACATAGACGTACGTGACGTAAAGGAAAAGGGCGCTGACAAAGCTATTCGCCCTATTGATAACTTAAAAACCGCGCTATTTGGATGAAGAACGAGGAAGGGCAAATTTTCGAGTAGTCGAGCGTACATAAGCGTACGTGACTGCGAGAAAATTTGCCCTGACAATGTTATTCGCCAAATAGCGCGGTTTTTACCAAATTTGATACTTTATCGGACATATCAGCCACATAAACTTGCGATACTGCCATCAACTGCATAAGAGCGTCGCCGCTGTTTTCGGCTACGACGCAAAGGACGCCGACGTCTCCGAAACGAGTGCGGCGGCCCTTGATGGCGGCGGGGCAGACGCCGTCGGAGCGGATGATGATCTGCCCTACTTTGTCGGCGGAGCCGAGGCTGGCGTCTATGGCAATGAAAACGGCGCCTTGATGGACGGCGCGGATGAAGGAAAGCCATCGCTCCATATTTTTGCCGTTTACGCAGCAGTCCTCTGTGCCGTAGACGAAGGCGGGGACTCCCTGCTGTTTGAGGCGGGTGCCCACCATGGGACCGAGGGCGTCGCCGGTGATGGCGATGGTGCCAAAGCAGACGATCACTATCTCCGGCTTTGTCGGCGCGATTCCCGCGATTCCTTTTCTTTGTCCCGCGGGGCGCTTGTTCCCCGAAGAGGCAAGTGCGTCCCTGATAAGTTTGCTTGCAGGCGAAGGGCCCTCGTCCTCGACGGGTTTGCCTGCGGGAGAGGCGAGAGCGTCCTTGATAAGTTTGCGCTCGATATTATCCTTGCTTTTTCTCATTGGGGTATTATTGCCCCGCTTGCGAGGCGCTAAACGCGGGCGGGCTTCAAGAAGGTAAAAAGGAGGAAATATTTTGTCTTTTATTGGCAAAATTTGCCATAAATGCGGTGGCGGAGTCCTGTATCGGGCGCAATTTGCACAGCAAATTGAAATTTATGTTGCGCTATTCATATAAAATGATTATAATGTGTTTGAATATAATATACTTATGCGTGCGTAGGCACAAAGAGGAAAATATGCAAACGATCTTATCGGCCGGTATATCCGGGGGCGACATAGTAGTCATCGTCATATTGGCGCTTGGTCTGTTGGGAGGGCTGTTCGGCGGGCTTGCGAAAGCGTTCAGCGGCGTATTCGCGTCCTTCACGGTGATTTTGGTTTCCCTTCTTCTGGCGGGGCTGACGGTGCCGGCGCTTTCGGGCTCGGCACTTGGCACGGCGCTTAACAAGCCGCTGCTGAATTCGGCAAAAGGCTGGGGCGAAGTTTTTCAGGCGGAGGTCTATATCTTCCGCGACGAGTTTAATACCCCGGTCAAAGACGAGGACGGCAACTATAAATATTATATCCAACTCGAGGACGGCCCCGTCGCGCTTGAAGACGCGGTGGGCTCCGGGCTTGTAAACAAGACGAAGGGCAAGATCGCGGTGCGCCTTGCAAACAGGTTTATAAACGAGGAGACGGAAGGTCAGTCGCTTGCGAAGTATGCGGGAGACGCTTTGACCACGCTTATCCTTGACATAATCATGTTTGTGGTGTTCTGCATTGTGCTTGGGCTTATCCTGTTCCTGCTGAGGCGGGTATTCAAAAAGATGCACAAGTCGGACAGTTTCGGCGTGCGGACGCTGGACAGGGTGCTGGGCGCGATAATCGGCGCGGCGCTTGCGCTTTTATTCGCGCTTATTGTGCTTGCGATATTCCACTCCGCGGCGGGCGAGACGACAAAGGTGGGCTCCTTCTTCATGAAGGGCAACTTCTGCAAAGCGCTGTACACACACAATCCCATGTCGGGATTGCTGTCTAAGGTATTCGGAAAATAAAATTATATAATCCGCCCGAAGAGCGCTTCGGGGCGGCATACATCGGTTAAATAAAAGGAGAAATTATGAAAGTATTACGCGGGACGTTGACGTTTGTGTTGGGGCTGGTGCTTGGCATCATCCTGTTTTTGGTCGCGGTCGTCGGCACCATTGCCGGGCTTGGTACGCTGAGAACGGTGGGCGAGGTGCAATCTGCCGTCACCAACAAGGAGATAATAAGTTCGGACAGCGAGCTGTACGGCGAGACCTTGCTTAAGGCGATACAGGAGGCCATAAAGGACTACCAAAACTTCAACACGCTTTCCATGAAGACGCTGTACGAGCGCTACGGTATAAAATTTTTCAAGGGCGTAAGCGGGTTGGACTTCACCTCCAAGGAGTTTTATTCCACTCCGCTGACGGACATAATCGGGGACCTTTCCCTTCTTCTCAACGATTTTTATCTGTCCGACGTGGAAAAGGTCGCGGGGCTTGACTTCGAATCCTACAACCTGCCCATACTCACGGAAAATCTCGACGTAGGCATAAGCAAGGCGCTTGACAATATCCTCGGCTCGCTCAACGGGGATCTTTCCATCCGCTCCATAAAGGACAAGTTCGGCATAGACCTCGGCGTGGCGGACAACGACATGCTTGCGGCTTTGCAGGACATAAATCTGTCCTCTTTCGGCAGCGTGATAGACGCGCTTACGATAAACACGCTGCTTAAGGCGGATACGGACACCTTCATTTTGCGCGGCGAAAACCAAGTGTATACAAAAACTCAGCCCGCCGACGAATACGAAGTCGTGACCGCCGCCGAGATAGCAAACAAAGATTACGTCGCGCCCACGGGGGTTGAGACCTACATCGCAGGCGGATACGACGACGGCGCTCTCGACGTGCGCGAGCTGCGCTTTTATCGCTACTCGGACGGAAGAGTGGTCGTAAACAACAGCTGCTACAACGACGGCTGGACAAAACCCGAAGACGTGGAAGTAGTGCGCCATCGCCTGTATTCGGAATTTAAAGGCAACTCCGCCGAAAACGGCGAGTATTACATCATAGGCTATGCAAACCGCATCGCCTCCTTCGCCGGCAACGAGTACACGCTTGTGGAAAAGGGCTTCGTCCCGCTTGCGGACGTCCTGTCCCGCTCCGTCGAGGACGAGGCGGTATCCGTTTACAAAAACAACGTGCGCGGCGGCAAAGTGGACATTCAAAGCTGCGTATATAAAGAGACCGTGGAGGAAGGCGAGGAGTCAAGCGAAGTCATAAAGGACAGCGAGATGTACGCCATGACGGACGAGGAGCTTACAAAGGACAGCTCTCTTGGCGTCGTCGAGGAACCCAAAGACAAGACCTATCTGCGCATGCACCTTGGCACATCCACTCCCGTGCTGCAAAAGATAAATTGGCTGAGCATAGGCGAGCTTCGCAATGCGGACAGCCTGTTGAACTCCCTGCGCATAGGCGACATCGTCACCTATACCGAGGACACCGCGCCCATTCTTGTCGCGCTGAAGGACAGCACGCTCAACAGCGTGGGCGAGGATATCAACAACCTGAAAATCGGCGATATCCTCAAACTGGACGATGATTCCGCGCCCATCATGAAGGCGCTTGCAAATCGCGAATGCACGCTTGAGCAGTTGGATGAGATCGCCAACGTGCTCACCTTGGGCGAGCTTCTGGAGATACACTTCGACGAGTATGAAGAGGCTGCGGACGGAGCTTATGTCCGCTCGGAAATTTACGCCAACTACGATCAATATGTCGTCAACGAGATATACGGCTACGGCGCGGGCGACGCTCTTCCCCGCTACCATCTTAACGGCGAGGTCTACGAGGAGGCCTCGGACGGCGAGTTTGTCAAGACCTTCTACTACACCCTGTACGACCAAAAGAGAGACGGCGACGACGTCACAAGATACAACCTCACGCAGGCGGGAGACACCGCGCTTGCTCTGCAATCGCTTGCAAGGCGCGCCTGCAAGATGGGAGATATGGGCTCCGCTCTTGACGACCTGACCGTGGCGGAACTGCTTCGCATAGAGCCCACCTCCGCGCACCTGTTCAAATCGCTTGCAAAACGCGGCAGCAAGATGTCCACGCTGGCGGACGAGGCGAACGACCTTGAGATCGGCGAGATGATAGAGATCACTCCCGAATCCTCAAAACTGATGCGCTCGCTTGACGCAAGGCATTGCACCCTCAACGACATGAGCACGATCACGGACAAGCTGACCCTGCAGGAAATGCTTGAGATCACCTATGACAACTACGTGCAAAACGAAGAGGGCGCGGGCATGTACGTGCAGGTCCTGAACCCCGAAAGCTATGTGCCCTACGACGAAGCGCACGACACATGGCCGGAGAGAGACAAATATACCTATAACAAAGAAAGCGACAGTTTCGATCTTTACGATGGGGATCTGCCCGCCGACGTGTCGCTGTTTGTGCAAGCCTCATACTTCACGCTGTACAATCCCGCCGTGCATACGGATGAGAGCGATAATATCTGCAAGGACGCGGACGGCAAGGTGACGCGCTATGACAAACAGGCCGTGGAAGGCGCCTCGTCCTCTATCATTCAGCGCTTTGCGGGCGCGACGATGAACAGCTTCTCCACCGCTTTTGACGAGCTTATGCTGTCCGAAGTCATGGAGATAAACGGCGATCAGTTTGGCAAAGTCCTGCCGAGCGCCATAAACCTTGACGAGTCCGGAAAATACTACTATGGCGAATCAGTCGCGAGCGGAATAACCCTTTATAAGTATGACGAGGTGAACGCGGTCTACACCGTCGCCACGCAGGACGACCTCAAAAATTATAAGGACAACAGCGGCGAAGGAGACGTCAAAGCCCTGTTTAAGGTGGACGTGGCAGGAAGCTCCATATCCATACTCAAAAAGCTCGCCTACGTCAAGGTCAGCAAGTTGTCCGACGCCATGGAAATCGTGATGAAGGAAATGTTGCTGTCCGAAATCATCGACATCTACACCTACGACGCGATAGCGACTCTCAGCGATTATACGGTGGGCAAAGGCGGCGAGGCGAACATAGACGACTATAAAGACGGGCATTACTTCATCGAGTGGGACGGCCAAACTACCATCAACGACAAGCCCGTGGCGTATGTGTACGAGACGGGCGGCAAATATTTTGCCAACAACTTCCGCTACAGAAA
>CANQCC010000099.1 GCA_947589635.1 uncultured Clostridia bacterium
GCCTTTGCGCCCGCTCTCATTTTGTCGTAGAACGCCTTCGGCTCAAACGTCTCGCCAAGGTCGGCAAGATACTCCTTGCCGTCCACGTTGTAAGGCATGCGGATGACTTTGATGTCAAGCCCTTCCGCGTGCTTGTAATACAATTCGCAATCGGTATCGCAAAAAATAGTTGCCATAAAATACCTCCGTCTTTTCTTAGCACATTTTACCACATTTTGAAAAGTTGTCAAACATATGCGGCATAAAAAGCATTCCCCGCCCCATATATCGCCTTTTAGGGCATAAATCGCGCCCTCCTATTGCGCCTCGAAGACTTTTTGCGTCGTTTTGGTTGCTTTTAATAAATATTTAAGTATAATATCCTAAAAATAGATGTATAAATGAAACGAGGCATTATATGAACGATTATAACGACTTCTTCAACGACGAGTCCACCGCTCCGGAGCCGGAGCGCACTCCCGTATATCACACAAGAGAACCCAAGCCGTCAAAACGCAACAATGTCGTGATGATAATCTGCATTGTTATTGCGGCAATTATGACTTTGCTTGTCATCGTCAACGTCATAGTGCTTGCCACTTTGAAAGACAGCATCGCGGACGAATTTGCGGCGCAGCTGTCCGACCAATTTTACCAGCAATACTCCGACGCGATATCGGACGCGCTTAAGGACAAGGACATAATTGACGACGTCAAGAAGGACGCGGCGCAAAGCGTCATGGACGCGCTCAATTCAACCATAGGCGAAGTGGCGGAGACCCTGACTCCCAGCGTGGCAAGGATATATATGTACAAAAACGCGGCGGACAACATAAATTCGCCATCCGGAATGGCTACGGCGTTTCTCATCACCGACTCCACGGAGGCTTCCACCGAGCGCTATCTTGTCACAAACGCTCACTGCGTGCGTTACGTAGGGACGCGCTCGACCTCGGTAGGCGGCATTTTCGGCGGCAGCAGGACGGAAAACTATTGGACGAGCTATGCAAAATTTATCGCCGTATTTGACAATGACGAACATTATTATACCCTTGTTGCGGTGGCGTACGGCGCCTATACGGACGACAAACTCGCCGCGGAATACGATCAGCCCGACCTCGCGCTGCTGAAGGTGCAAGGCACACAGCCCTCAAACGAGGACCATCCTTCCCTGCCCATCGCCGCGGGAGACTATTCGAAGCGCGGCACCCCTATCGCCCTTATCGGCAATCCCGAAGGCATTGGCACGTCAAACAGCGTCTCCACGGGCTGCATATCCCAAACGGATATAACCATCTCAAGCTGGGGCAGCGGCAGATTCATCATGACGGACGCCGCGCTTAACAGCGGCAATTCGGGCGGGCCTATGGTCAACAGATTGGGCGTCGTCGTCGGCGTGGCGGAGTCCAAACTTGTGGAGGAAAGCATCGACAATATGGCGTTTGCCGTGTCGGCGGGCACCCTGCGCGATTTTATTGACTGGGCAAAAGCCCCGAACAACAACTCGACCGGCAGTACGCTTTCAATAAATTGCACCTACGTAAATTCAATTGAGGAATAACCGCTAAATCAAGCTGTAAATTTCATCCGCATACAAGCTGAAAAGCGCATCGATCAGTGCGCTTTTTTTACAAGCGCGATATTGTTATGCGCTTTTTGACCTGCTCAGCTTGTTTTTGTCCTTCATAAGAAGGCGAAAAGTCATTTCTTGTACAAATTCATTATCGCTTCTTTTTGAGTTTTGGACAGCGTTCTTAAAAATTCGAGAGTCTGCTTGTCCGTCTCGTAATCGTAAAAATTGCCATAGAAAAATTCTTCGGGCGTGCTGCCGCATGTCTCGATTATATCAAGCAAAACACCAAGAGAAGGCTCAAAACTCCGCTTGCCTTCCAACAAATGGATATATCCCGCGTTTTTGCCGATCGCAAGGCTGAGCGCACGCGCCGACAACTTCGCCCTTACGCGAATAATGCCGATCCTGTTTATGATCTCATCAAGCTTCATCCCGGTGCCTCCTTCAAACTTTTATATAATAATTTTACAATAATGCCTTACTGCAATATACATGTGTTACAGCCCAAAACAAGATAGTAAAATATGATATATCGATTAACAATCGATAAACTTGTTGATATTGCGCATGTAATATGATATAATGTTGAAGTTGGATGAAATATGTCCAATAAGGAGAACAATATGAAAAAGACAAAGTTTTTATTTATCGTCGTTGTCGTTTTGCTTTGCGCGACTTTGGCTGCGTGTCTCGTCGCATGCGGCAATACAAATGACGAAACGACTAAAGAAGACCCTCCCGCGCCAAAGCTGCCAACAGCCGCGCAGGTGATAACCGCACGTAAAGCGGCGGCGCAAAGCGAAAATCAAAACTACGATTTTCACATCAATCTCAACGGCAATCTGCAAGTTTCCATATTCAATGGCAGCGCAAACGCCAATTACGACGGGCAATATCGCTATAACTCCGCCACCGACGAGTTGTCGTTCAAGCGCGTGACGAGCGGCGCTGTGCTTTATGACTCGCAGGAATACATTGTCGACGAAGGCAATTCGCGCATCAAAATCAAGACCAATGAGGACGGGATCGTCAAAAAAGTCGCGGTGCGGCAGGCGGACGACGACGGCTTGACCTTGATAAACCTGCCGTTTGTGGCGCTTATCGACGCTTTGGAAGCGGAAAATCTGACCAATATTGCGCTGTCGACGGGAGACTATAAATATCAAGCCAACATGGTGCTGACAGCCGAAAATCCCGCTCTCAACAAACTGTACCAAACTATCGGCAGAATGGATACCGACATCTCTTTGAAAGACGTGTCGTTTACAAATCCCGCGAGCGGCGTACTGTTAAAATTCAACTTGGAGGACGGCGGCAAACTGACCGATTTCACCTTCAGCGCGCAGATAAAATTCCCCGTCAAGGGCGTGGACGTCACGCTTACGCTGACCTACTCTCAAAAAGGCAACGACGCGGCGATATATGTCCCCGCCTACGACAAATTGCTGTACGGCGAGACTAAAGTCGCACCCGAACTCACAGCTATAACTAACGCGTTCGCGGCGGCAAAGGCAAAGACCGCCTACTCCCTCGACCTCTATGCGGAAAACGATTTTGACCCCGGTTGGAATGTGAAAGCGACCGTCGACAAATACACCGCGCGCATGTACAAAAACACCATGACCGTGGACGACGCGTCCTTCGAAGCGTTCAATAAGAGCTACAAATACCGCAACCACACCGAGACGGACGGCAACGAAAGTTACAAATTCACAGAGGGCAACGTGACGAGCGACGGCAACGTCTGGCTCATACATCGCAAAGGGACAAATCAACAAGAAAACCTCGGCGCGACAAAGACGGCTTCCTCGACGTTTGACGAGATGACCGCATACTTTATGCTTGCCGCAAGCGACGTGGACTGCATAGAGAAAACGCAAAAGAGCGGCGAGACCACCCTCGACATCCACATCAACGAAGCAAAGAGCATCGCGCTGATCAAGTCGATAGTCGCGCTCATCAACTCCAACCCCACCCATGATACGGGCGTCATCAAGGCGGAAAACTACCTCAATGAAAGCGAGTACACCGTCGAGGACGCGTCCTTCACCGTGACCATGGCAAACGGACAGCTCAAATCAATTACTTTTGAAAGCGAGCTTATCTACACCCCTACTTCTGGCGATTACAGCGAAAACCATATCACGCTGAAAAACACTCTCACGCTCGACTTTGACAAAGAGCTTGAAGACGCGCAGAAATACAAAGCGCCCGAAAATGCCACGACCAATTTTACGGGTCTGAACGCGAGTAAGTTCTACATTTTGTGACAAACTTGCAATAAAGATTATACGGCTATGCACAAAAAATCCCGTCTTTTTGGCGGGATTTTTGATGGAGTATTTTATTTAATATCTTGTTTGCTTGCCGTGTTGGATACCTTATTTGTTTGCTACTCGGATATCTTGTTTGCTTGCCGTGTTGGATACCTTATTTGTTTGCTACTCGGATATCTTGTTTTGCTTGCCGCGTGGGAGGCCTGTCAAGGTAGTAAGAAGGCGCGTCAATAGGTTCTTGCGATGGCAAGTATCCTGAAGTGCCCTATCATTATCACGCGGTCGTGACGATACACGGACCAATGCGTGACGTCCTGCAAATACTCTTCGCCGTTCGCAAGCAGTTTTGCCTGCTCGTCCTTCCAGGTGTAGCAGCGATCCTCGACCCACTTTGCGGAAGCGTCGGTCTCGGCAAAGATGACGTACAGCATGTCGCTATGCTGATAATCTTCGCCCGTCTCGGAGTTTCTGTCCACGACGTCCATATATGCAAGCAATATGGTGCCGATACGCTGCCCGCTCTGTCCCTCTTCCGTCATAGGCGTGACGCGCTCGTGCGTGATTTCCGCCCCGCTGTCGACAAGGCGTTGTTCGATATTCCTCTCTTTCAAGGCGATCATCAAACAGCCCGACAGGGAGAACGAAAGCGCGACGATCAATATAAGGCATGCCGCCAATGAGAAAAGTCTGATACGTCTCATATACTTATGATAAATTTTTGTCGCCAAGTTGTCAATACTTAATTTTTACTGTCAAATATATTATATATAAATCGGTCGCGAGATGAGACATAAATGCGCTTACAGAATTTGGAAGTATAACGGCGCCATCCGCGCGCAGAATAATATCAGGAGGCAAAAAATGAAGAATTCAATTTTAATAGGCGCCATGCTTGGAATTGTCACTGCCACTGCCCTTTATTGCAGTACGTCAAACACTTCGCTTAAAAAAGCAAAACGCGCGCTTGTAAACAAAATCGAAGACATTATACTTTAAGGGTATAAACTCATTTGACCTCTAAAGCACAATACGTGTTTCACTCGTAACAAAGCTGAAACACGTTTTGTGCTTTTATGATCTTTCAGAACTCCTGAACAAAATTAAAAACCGCGCTTTTCAGAGGATAAATCCTCTCGATCGGCGCGGAATTATCATAATTATATATCGGTTTGATACACGATTTGTGTTTTATGACAAATCGCAGTGCGTCAAAGTCTCAGGCCTGCTTGCTTTGGTTTTGCTCGTAGTTTTCGATCGCGGCGCGGATGGCGTCCTCGGCAAGCACGGAGCAATGTATCTTTTGCGGAGGCAGCTCGCCAAGCTCGTCTATGTCCTGTTTGTTGGTAAGTTTAAGCGCCTCGTCCACCGTCTTGCCTATTATCATG
>CANQCC010000100.1 GCA_947589635.1 uncultured Clostridia bacterium
GATAGAGAGGCGGGACGCCCACGCCGCCGCCTATAAGCAAGGGGCTGTCCCCCGCAAGCGTAAGGTCATAGCCGTTGCCAAGCCCCGTGAGGATGTCCACCTTGTCTCCGGCTTTCAGCTCCGCCATAGCTTCCGTCCCTTTGCCCACGACTTTGAACACAAGCGTGAGGACGTCTCCGCTCAGGTCGCAGACGGATATCGGACGGCGCAAGAACAGTCCGTCTATCGCGACGTTCACAAACTGTCCCGCCTCCTTTATGTAGCGCGTATCCCCTCTCAGCGCAAGTTTCATCACGCTGTCTGTGAGGCGGGTATTTTCTATGACTTCAAAATATGCAGTCCTTCTCATATCAGGCGTCTATTGTGGAAATGGTTATGGTTATCTCCTCAAGCACGTCGAGCAACACTCGCACGGTGTCGAGCGACGAGAACATGGTCACGTTGTTTTCCACTGCGCAGCGGCGGATGTAATATCCGTCCGATTCCTGCGAGACGGAGTCTATATCCCGCGTGCTTATGACGTAGTTGACGTATCCCTTTCTGATGGAGTCAAGGATGTCGTCGGAGCCTTCGCTTATCTTCTTTTTGAGGCGGGTGCGTATGCCGTTGGCCTTCAAAAACTTCGCGGTGCCCTCGGTAGCCTCTATGTTGAATCCGAGGTTATAAAAGCGGCGGATGAGGGGAAGCGCCTCCTCCTTGTCCTTGTCCGCGACGGTGACGAGGATTGTGCCGTAGTTGACCACGTTCATCCCGCTTGCCTGAAGCGCCTTGTAAAGCGCGCGCGTGAGCGTCTTGTCATATCCTATCGCCTCGCCCGTCGACTTCATCTCGGGAGAGAGGTATGCGTCAAGCCCTATTATCTTGGAGAAGGAGAACGCGGGCACTTTGACATACCACTTCTTCTTTTCCTCGGGATAGAGCATATCAAGCCCCTGCTCTTTCAAAGACTTGCCAAGTATGACGCGCGTGCCTATGTCCGCAAGGCTGTAGCCAGTAGATTTGGACAGGAATGGGACGGTGCGCGAGGAGCGCGGATTGACCTCGATGACATACACTTTTTCGTTTTTGTCCACTATGAATTGGATGTTGTAAAGCCCGATTATGCCTATGCCGAGGCCGAGTTCGCGCGTATATTTCAGGATGGTATCTTTGACCTTTTGCGACACGCTGACGGTAGGATATACGCTGATGGAGTCTCCCGAATGTATGCCCGTCTTTTCGACAAGTTCCATAATTCCCGGGCAGAAGACGTCCTTGCCGTCGCAGACCGCGTCCACCTCAAGCTCCTTACCCGTGATGTATTTGTCTACGAGGACGGGCTGTTTTTCGTCGATTTTGACCGCCGTCGCAAGGTATATGCGCAGCGCCTTTTCGCTTCCGACGATCTGCATTGCCCTGCCGCCAAGCACGTAGCTTGGCCTGACCAGCACGGGATAACCTATCTCTTCGGCGACGCGCACGCCGTCCTCGACGTTTGTGACCGCCATGCCGCGAGGCTGAGGGATATTCAATTTTTCCATGACCTTTTCAAACGCGTCGCGGTTTTCGGCGCGTTCTATGGCGTCCTGATCCGTACCTATTATCTTCACGCCGCGCGCGGAGAGCCCCGCCGCAAGGTTGATGGCTGTCTGCCCGCCGAGCGACGCAATGACGCCCTCCGGTCTTTCAAGCTCGAGGATGTTCATCACGTCCTCTATGGTCAGAGGCTCGAAGTACAGCTTGTCGCTGCAGGTGTAGTCCGTGGAGACGGTCTCGGGATTGTTGTTGATAACGATCGCCTCAAAGCCGCTCTCCTTTATCGTCTTGACCGCGTGCACCGTCGAATAGTCGAACTCCACGCCCTGCCCTATGCGTATGGGGCCGGAGCCGAGCACGACTATCTTGCGCGCGTCGGACACGACGGACTCGTTTTCCTGCTCGTAGGTGGAGTAGAAATACGGCACGTAGCTCTTGAACTCGCTTGCGCAAGTGTCTATCATCTTATATACAGGCATGATGTTTTTGGCGCGTCTAAGATCGAACACGTTTTCTTCTTCGGTCTTCCAGAGTTTTGCGACGTACGCGTCCGAAAAGCCCATGCGCTTTGCCTCGTACAGCGCGTCCGCGTCGAAGGGACGAGAAGAGACGACGCCTTCCAGGTCGACTATATTTTTGAATTTTTCAAGGAAGAGCGCGTCGATTTGGGTGATACGCGCAAGTTCCGCCACTCCGACGTCGCGACGAAGAAGTTCCGCTATGGCAAAAATTCTGTCGTCCCTGCCGTCGATTATGTATTTTTTGAGTTCGCTTGTCTCAATGTCGTCAAATTTTGCCTTATACAGGTGGTCAACGCCCACTTCGAGGGATCTTACCGCCTTAAGCAAGCTCTCTTCTATCGTTCTGCCCACGCTCATAACCTCGCCCGTCGCCTTCATCTGCGTGGAGAGGCGGTTTGAAACGGAGCCGAATTTGTCAAAGGGGAAGCGCGCTATCTTTGTCACGACATAGTCGAGCGCGGGTTCGAAACAGGCGGGAGTGTTGGCAAGCTGTATTTCGTCAAGGGTCATGCCTACCGCTATCTTCGCCGAGACGCGCGCAATGGGATATCCGCTCGCCTTGGACGCGAGCGCGGAAGAGCGCGACACGCGGGGATTGACCTCGATGAGGAAGTAATCAAACGACTGCGGATCGAGCGCGAATTGCACGTTGCATCCGCCTTCCACCTTAAGCGCGCGGATTATCTTTAGCGCCGAATCGCGCAACATATGGTACTCCTTGTTTGTGAGTGTCTGGCTTGGCGCCACGACTACCGAGTCTCCCGTATGTATGCCGACAGGGTCGATATTTTCCATATTGCAGACGGTGATGGCGGTGTCGTTTGCGTCGCGCATCACCTCGTACTCTATTTCCTTAAAGCCCTTTATGGACTTTTCTATCAACACCTGATGTACGGGCGAGAGCATAAGCGCGTTTTTCATTATCTCGCGAAACTCCTGCTCGTTGTCCGCAAAGCCGCCGCCCGTGCCGCCCAGCGTGAACGCGGGACGAAGCACTACGGGATAGCCTATCTGCTGCGCGGCGCTTACTCCCTCTTCCATGGAGTGCGCTATCATGGACGGCAGGACGGGCTCGCCGAGAGATATGCAAAGTTCCTTGAACTTTTCCCTGTCCTCCGCCATTTCGATAGATTCCGGGCTGGTGCCCAAAAGCTCCACGCCGCATTCATCAAGCACGCCTTTTTTTGCAAGCTGCACCGCAAGATTAAGGCCCGTCTGTCCGCCTATCCCGGGCACTATCGCGTCGGGGCGCTCATAGCGGAGTATTTTGGCAAGATATTCGAGGGTGAGGGGTTCCATATACACCTTGTCCGCGACCGTCGTGTCCGTCATTATCGTCGCGGGGTTGGAGTTTGCAAGCACCACTTCGTATCCCTCTTCCCTCAGCGCGAGGCAAGCCTGCGTGCCCGCGTAGTCAAACTCCGCCGCCTGTCCTATGACAATGGGGCCGGAGCCTATTACAAGTATCTTTTTTATGTCAGTTCTTTTGGGCATGCTTTGCTTCCTCCATCATCTCAATGAATATGTCGAAAAGATAGCTCGAATCCTGCGGGCCGGGAGCGCTTTCGGGATGGTATTGCACGCTGAACACCTTGTGTTTGACATCCCTCATGCCCTCCACAGTGCCGTCAAGCAGATTGACGTGAGTCACGCTCAGTCCCGTGCCACAGAGGCTTTCGGGCAGCACCGCGTAGGAGTGGTTTTGAGAAGTCATCTCTATCTTTCCCGTCTCCAGCCTCTTGACCGGATGATTGCCGCCGCGATGCCCGAATTTAAGTTTGTACGTCTTGCCGCCCCTTGCAAGCGCGATGAGCTGATGCCCAAGGCATATGCCAAACATCGGATATTTGCCGTACAATTTGCCCACCGTCTTTATCGTCTCCACGGCGTCTTCGGGGTTGCCCGGGCCGTTTGAGAGAAAAATTCCGTCCGGAGACAGCGCCGCGATGTCCTCGTAGGACGTGTTGTAGGGCACTATCGTCACGTCGCACCCACGCGCGTTGAGGCTGCGGACTATGTTCTGTTTCATGCCGCAATCTATCGCCACCACGTTGTATTTTGCGTGAGGAGCGCGGCTGAAGTTGCGCTTTTTGCTGCTCACTCTCGAGATCGCGTCATGCGGGACGGGAGTCGTCGCGATAAGCAGCAATCCCTCCGCGGACGGCATATCCGCGGGACAAATGCACACTCTGCGGCTGCCAAAATCGCGTATGGAGCGCGTCAATTTTCGCGTATCCACGCCCGATATCCCCGGTATGCCGTACTCCTCGAGCAGTTCGCCGAGGGTCTGCACGCTGCGGAAGTTGGAGGGCACGTCGTTATAATCCCTCACCACAAGCGCGCCTATCGTCGGGCGCTTTGTCTCGAAGTCCTCTTTCGCCACGCCGTAGTTGCCTATCACGGGATAGGTCATGACGACAGCCTGATCGGTATAGGACGGATCGGAAACTATCTCCTGATAGCCGACTACGGAGGTGTTGAAAACAAGTTCGCACACATATACGCCGTCAAGCCGCCCGAACGCCGTGCCGAGATACTCGGTCCCATCGTCCATAATTATCTTTCTGTTATATTCCATACGGTTTTTCCTCCGATTTCAAGCAAAACGCATCTGCCATAAACCTCTCTGCCTTCAAACGGCGTCGCCCTACCCTTGGACATGAAGTCCTTGGGGTCTATGACATATTTTGTATTCAAGTCCCAATATCCTTCGCCCTCTACTGGAATGCCGAAGCGGCGGGAAGGATTGAAACACATAAGCTCAATAAGCCTGTCAAGCGTTATTATCCCCGTCCTCACAAGCCCAGTGTACAATACGGCAAACGCGGTCTCAAGCCCTACGACGCCCATAGCGCTGCCCTCAAGCCCTTTTGCCTTTTCATCCGCGCTGTGCGGCGCGTGGTCGGTGGCTATCATATCAATAGTGCCGTCTTTCACGCCCTCAATAAGCGCCCTCCTGTCCCTCTCGGAGCGAAGAGGCGGATTCATTTTGAAACGTCCGTCGTCAATCAGGTCGCCCTCGTCGAGAAGCAGATAGTGCGGCGCAGTCTCGCAAGTGACGTCCACGCCCTCCGCCTTAGCCTCGCGTATCAGCGCGACGCTCTCCGCCGTGGAGATGTGCATACGGCGGATCTTCAGCGCCTCGATGAGAC
>CANQCC010000101.1 GCA_947589635.1 uncultured Clostridia bacterium
TCGTCAAATATCTTGAGCGAACGCAGATATGCGATATCGTCTTCCTCGAAGTGCAGATTGTGGATATAATCTATCGCCTGCTCAAGCCCCGCGGCGATTGCGTACGAATATCCGCCGCTCCCCCTGTAGAACATGTCGAAGACGGCGCGCCGCTCGCTCATGCCGCACTTGAAATAGCCGTTCATCATGGTAAGTTGATAGAGGTCCGTGAGAAGGCTTAAATTGTTTGTTTTTACCCTTTCGCTGATATAATTTTGCATATGCCGCCTCAATTATTATGACAATACTCTTCTTGTTTCATAAACTGTTTGAAGGTCTTTTTATATTCCTTGGGCACATGGTAGTAGTCGAGATTTTCAAAGTCGACGGGAATATAATCCTTCTTGCCGTAGAGATATCTCAGCGGATTTTGCACTTCCTTCACGGCAGAGCCGCCGGCCGCTCCGTCCCCTTGCTTTGATTTTACGACGCGCTGTTTTTTAGCATACAGCTTGCCGACGAAAAGATAGTTTTTCACATCGTATTCGGTGAGAGCCTCGCCCGCGAGCGCTCCTCTTTCCGCCTTATCGCGCACTCCGTCGTAGGACATCTTACTGGCGCGATAAAGGATATACAGCGCGCCGATAATTATCGCAAGCACGACGACAACTATGCAGCCCGCCATCGCTCCCTTTACGTTTGCGGCGTCAAGGCGCAGATATTCAAGCCACGTGCGGCCGAGGAAATACCAGAAGAAATAGAAGAGCAACATCACGCCCGGGTACTTCTTTTGCTTGCCTTTGAACCAAAACGTCAGGCAGAAGATGAGGCCGATCGTATTCCAGACCATCTCATAGAAGAATGTGGCGCAATACCAACCGGGGATGTCGCCCAAAAGTTCCGTCCTCGTAACGCCGTGCGGATCGGTGATGTACACCGCAAACGGAAAATGTTGAAAGCGCGGGTCGGACACAAACAAGCCGAACGCCTCCTGGTTGACAAAGTTGCCAAGCCTTCCCACTATCTGCCCCGTGAACAACGGCACGATGACCAAGTCCGCCACGTTAAAGAAAGAGGTCTGCTTGCGATGATGAATAGTGAACAACAGCACGCCTATCGCGCCGCCCACTATGCCGCCTATTATGGTAATGCCGCCGTCCCAGATGGCTATGGCTTTGACAAAGTCGTCCCAACTGTGCATGGGGAAAAACTCACTCGCGCGCGACGTGACGTAAAACAGCCTTGCAAATACGATAGCAAACGGAATTACCCACAAAAACAGTTCCACGCCGTCGTCGGAGGCAAGATTTATCTTTTTTGCCTGACTGCACGCGTACAGCAATCCCAAAAGCATGCCGCAAACGATGATGAGACCGTACCATCTCACCGACAAATTGCCAATTTCAAACGCCACCGTCGGGTCGCTTGCTGTTGCCAGAATGTCTTGTATCATAACTTTGCCCTACTTTATAAATCAAGTTTTATCGCGCCGCTGCCGCGTATGCGCAATTTGAATACGTTTTCATCGCCGAACATCAACGCGAGCGCGTTGTCCACGCCCGTAGCCGCTCTGTCCGCGAACACAAGGATGGTGCCCGCAAAGCCGCCGCCGTGCACACGCGTGGCCTTCACGCCATCTATCTTAACGACTCTGTCGAGAGCGTTTTCAAGGTTGTGATTCTGCCCCGCGGGCGAGTATGTGTTTTGAAGTTTGAAGCGCGAACTAAGCCCGGAGCTTGTCACGGTGCCAAGAAAACCCGCCTCGTCGCGAGCATTTATCTGCCTTACGGCAAGCTCGACGCGCGCGTTCTCCTCGAAGAAGTGCTCCGCCCTGAGGTATGCCCTCTCGGAAATTTTGCCGACTATATTTTGCTTGTCGCGCTCCCACTTGTCAGGGGAAATCTCGCAGAGCAGTTTTGCGCCGAACAGCGAGGCGACCTCTTTCATCTCGTGAGGGATCGCCGCGTAGTCGTCCGTCAGATTGCTGTGATCCCCGCCCGTCGCGACTACGTATATGTCAAGGTCGTCAAAGCGCCAATCCGCCCTCTCCACCTTGGGATCTTCGAGGTTTGCAAAATCTATGAGGTTTACGCCGCCAAGCGCGATCGCGCTCTGATCCATAAGCCCGCTCGGCTTGCCAAAATAGGCGTTTTCCGCATACTGAGAAGCCTTCGCCTTGAAAATGGGGCCGAGCGTCCCGCCGTTGAACTTGACGTTGAGAACTTCGGCAATGGCAAGCTCGAAGGAACTTGACGAAGACACGCCGGAACCCTTCGGCACCGATGACGTCATAGTCGCGCTGAAGCCGCCCACCTTCTTGCCCGACCTTATAAAATAGTCCACTACGCCTTTGATAAGCGCCGTAGACGTGCCTATCTCAGTCACGCTGAAGGTCGGGTCCGCCGTATCTATCCTTAGCATTGGATAGCCCTTTGATTTGACCTCGATTATGCCGTCCGTCCTGTCCGAAACCGCGGCAAGAGTGTCAAAGTTTATCGCCGCGCAAAGCACCTTGCCGCCGTTATGGTCGGTGTGATTGCCGACGATCTCTATGCGGCCGGGAGAGGAATAATATTGCACGTCGGAAGTATGGAAAATGTCGACGTGCATGTCGGTTATCTCCTCAAAACGCGCCCTTTGAGCGTCCGCTCCCGTAGAATATGTATTTTCGCAAAGCTTTTCAAAAGCCTCGCCCTCGAATTGACTGTGATCCATATGCCGCCTCAAATTATGTGGTCGGAGTTATTGTAACATACAAGGCGCCATATTTGCAACTGTTTATATATAAGTCGCGTATGCAGGCACCCTCGCGCGCGAGTCGGGGATGTTTTTTTTGGCCTCGAAAATGCGCCCGCAGGCGTCATAAACTCTTGCATTATCAAAACGGAAGTGATATAATTTTCGCATAAAGTATTCAGCCGTTCGGCTTCGGAGTTTTATGGCGCGTATTTCTTATGAAGATCAAGCAAAACATAACGTGGCAAAACTTTTGGACTATGCTTCCAAAAAGCTTTATCTGAACGATTTTGACAAAATTTACGTCCAGAATCAACTTCTCGACCTGTTTGGCCTGGACGAACCTTACGAGGGACAGATCAAGGAGTACGAGCTGTATCAGACCCTCGACGCGCTTGCCGATTACGCCGTGCGCAAAAAGCTGACGGATGAAAACGGAAGGCTCAATTTTCAAACGAAAGTCATGGGACTTCTGACGCCCTCCCCCTCGCAGGTCGTGGATATGTTCGACGACATCGCCGCCTACAGCGGCACCGAAGAGGCGTGCAAGTTTTTGTACAGGCTCGGCGAGGACAGCACCTACCTGCGCCGCCCCGACCTCGACAAAAATCTTATGTGGGAACACGAGTCCCCGCGCGGCAATATTCTTATAACGATAAACCTTGCAAAACCCGAAAAAACTCCCGAGCAGGTGCGCCTTGCAAAACTTGCGAAAGGCGGATATCCTAAGTGCATGCTCTGCGAGGAAAATACGGGCTGGGCAGGTAACGCGGCAAAGCCCGCAAGACAGACTTTGCGCACCGTTCCGTTCGAGCTTGACGGCGAGGAGTGGTTTATGCAATACTCGCCCTATCAATATTTTTCTGAACACGTCATCGCCGTATCCAGACAGCATCGCCCCATGTGCGTAAGCGACGCGACATTCAGAAGAATGTTGGATTTTCTCGATATGTTCCCACACTATTTTATTGGTTCCAACGCGTCCCTTCCCATCGTAGGCGGGTCCATCCTCGCGCACGAGCACTATCAAGGCGGCAAAAAAGTCTTGCCCGTCTTCTCCCGCCCCGCACAGCGCTGCTACAGGATGAGAGGCTGCCCAGACGTCGACATCGCCATAGTGGATTGGTATAACTCCATAGTGCGCATAACAAGCAAAAACCGCGTGCAGATCCTTAAGGCGGTAAGCGCCTTCAACAACGCGTGGGCGGACTACAGCAACGAGAGCGTAAATATCATCTGCCGCACATGCGAAAACGGCGAAACAGTTCAGCATAACGCCATAACGCCCATCGCGTCGATAAACAGCGACGGCGAGTATCAATTCGACCTCATTTTGCGCAACAACCGCACAGACGAAGCGCATCCATTCGGCATCTTCCACCCCGCGAAAGAGCTTCACAACATCAAACAGGAAGCCATTGGCATAATAGAGGTCATGGGGCTGTTTATCCTCCCCGGCCGCCTCGCAAACGAAGCCGCTCAGATGCGCGATATCCTCTCGGGCAAAACGCCGCTTGATTTCCAATCTCTCGCAAGCGACGACAACCCGCTCAATAAACACCTTGGCATGATAACCCAACTTGCGGTGGACTACGGCACAAATTGTTCCGAGAAAAAAGCGGGCGACGCCGTCACATCCTACATAAATTCCGCCTGCGAAAAGATCCTCGACACCACCGCCGTCTTCAAAAACGACGAACAAGGCCGCAATGCCTTCGACGCCTTTATCAATTCCGTCATAGAATATTGATGAGCGGGACTACCCGCCCCGCTTATTTTTTATGTGCGGCGTCCCTCCCTCGCTTTCGCTCGGTAGGGACGCCGATATTTATGCGGGACTACCCGCCCCGCGTTCATGTGGGCTTCTCGCCCACACCTCGGCAAAGGGCGTTACGCCCTTTGCAAATCCGTGCTAAAAACGCGAGCTTGGCAAATCCTTTCCTTCCCTCGCGTTTTTGGGTTTGTAAATGGTCATAACCCCGGCGGGAGAACTTGATTTTTGCGTTAGTATAGTCCGGATGTGACGTAAACTATGCGGAATAGCTTGATTTTAACGTTTGCATAATCCAGGCTGTCTTTTACGGGACCCCCACCACCGCGGTTTTGCCGCGGAGCCTCCCCCTATACAGGGAAAGTCCTTCTACACTAATGTTATAAAGGGGTATGCCCACAAAGGATAATTAGATATTGGCCTTACCTGTTTCTCTTATCTTATTTCTGCGTTGGAGAGAGGGTATGTCCACAATGGATAATTAGAAGATTAACGGTGTTGTTCCTCTTATTTTAATTCTGCGTTGGAAAAGAGATGCGCTATCAAGCGGATAATCAAAAGCCTGTCCGAGTATAGGCCTCGCCCTTCGATAACGTTGGATAGAGGTAATTGGGGTCCCCGCAAAATTGCGTAGCGATTTTGTGGGGTGA
>CANQCC010000102.1 GCA_947589635.1 uncultured Clostridia bacterium
CACGTACGCTTAAGTACGCTCGACGCTCAGGAAAAGGGCGCTTTCGCGCTCTTCATCCCGTACAGACGGTTTTACGTACTCTATCTATGATGAGTGGTGATACGACTATTTATCCAGCGTTACTATCACTATCCATTTTGGGCATACCCCTTTATAGCGTAAGTGTAGAATCACTTTCCCTGTATAGGGGGAGGCGCCGCACAAAGTGCGGTGGTGGGGGTTCCGTAAAAAGCACGCTCGAACAAGCGTTACTATAACTCAAGCACGACAAGCGTTAGTATCTCGGACAGGGGATTAGAAAACCCAACCTCTCCCTTCTTTACGCTCGGCGTTGTTTAGTACTATTATAATCTTATCATTCAGCCTCGCTCCACTCAGGACTCCCCAGCTATACCCCACAAAATCGCTACGCAATTTTGCGGGGACCCCGATAGCGCTCGGGCAAACGTTACGTTATGCGCGCAAACTCCATATTAACTTAACGTTGCGGCAGGGCGAGAAGGGGCTGCGCTCGCTCAATAGGTTACGTCGTGCAAGCAGAGCTTGCATTTATGTCACTTGTTCGGGCGGGGGCTTCGCCAATTTAATCAACTAACGCTTGATTGGTGGCTTGCGGGGTCCCCATAGAAAGGAGCGTAGCGAGTTTTATGGGGTACAGATCCGCCCTCACTGCGTACGTTTGTATATCCCGCTTCGCTCCGCGGTACAGCTCAGACAAGGCTGACGTCCGTATATAAGAAAGCTCAGGCTGAGGCTGCGTTACGCTCTGACACGGCGCAGTTCTTGTATAAAAACGCTCGGACAGAGGTTGCGTTAAGCTCAGACACGGCAAAGACTGTGTATAAGAAAACCCAGACAGAGTTTACGCAAAACACAGACAATACTAACGCAGATATCAAGCTCTCCCGCAGGAGTTACATCATTTACATACCCAAAAACGCGAGGGAAGGCAAGGATTGCCGAGCTCGCGTTTTTATCTCGGGTTTGCAAAGGGCGTAACGCCCTTTGCCGAGGTGTGGGCGAGCAGCCCACATGAAAGCGCGGGGCGAGGAGCCCCGCAAATCAAAATATATCCCCTGCAAAATGAGCGAAGCGAGTTTGCGGGGGATATATATTGTTAATAAAAAATATTTTAATTATTTTTATTAAAACTGTTGACAACATGCGGGGGGGGGGTAATATTATAGCGTATGATCGAAAAGATCTGCATTCAGGAGGAATCTATGAACAAAAAGACCAATATTATCGCGAGTGTTCTTGCGGTGGTGACGGTGGCTGCGCTGTGTTGTTCGCTGCTTGTGGCGTGCGGCAGCGGCAAAGAGTTTGTCGAAGTCGGCTTCACCGAAAACAACATCGTGATGGAAGTGGGGGAGACCATCGACCTCGCTGAGATGCTTGTCGTCACGCCCGCTTCGAAGAAGGGCAAGGCGCTATGGGACATCGAAGGCGACGATAAGGGAGTGGTCAAGATCATTGACAACAAACTTACCGTGCTTAAATATAGCGACGCCATACTTATCAGCGCCGATGTAGAGGGCTTCAAGGGCTATCTCAGCATCCATGTGACCGACCCGGAGGGCGGCTCCGTAACGGAGGGCGAATATACCCAATGGCATATTGAATATCCGGAGCGTCAGGGGCAAGATGGTCAAGCAGTTACGCTTCTCAACTTTGACAGATACGGCCTTGCGATAAACGCGGGGGAGACGGAGCATGCCCGCATGAGGTTTAACGGAAATATGCGCGGCAACGAAGATTTTACCTACTCGTTTACCGCGGAGGACAACAGCTTGTGCGAATTTACCAACTTCGAGACTCGCACATATGACTTCGAGCAGGAACCTTGGGAGGAAATTACGCTTGACGAGGTGCCCGAAGAAATGTACGACTATTATCACCGCAGAGACGACCAGAACTTCAACGTTTACTTTGACTTCAAGGGGCTTAAAGCGGGCGTGACAAACGCTACGTTCACGATCGGAAGCAAGTCCATCAAATTTAAGGTCGTAGTGGGAGAGGCAAACTACACGCAAGGCTTGCAATTTTCAGAAGAGTGGATGGAGCCCAGCGTGACCTCGGGCTTAAACACCAACGGCTATGCGCTTAAGGGCTTGGGCAGCGCCACCGGGGACGAGATTATCGTGCCCGCCGCTTATCAAGGCTTGCCCGTAGTCTCGGTAGGATCTCAGGCGTTTCAAAACAACACGACCATCAAAAACGTCACGCTTCCCGGGACGGTAGAGCAGATACATCAAGACGCATTCAACACTTGTTCCGCTCTTGAAAGCATAGTTCTTCCCGAAGGGCTTAAGGCGATAGACAATAACGCATTCCGCGAATGTTATAAATTGGCAAGCATCAAGCTGCCGTCGTCATTATTCGCGTTGGTTGGCGAACCATTCTTCGGATGCGTCGGGATTAAAGACATCGAGACCGCGGCATTAACATTTATGAGTTCGGATCTGAAAAGCATTTTTGCGCTCAATCAAACCGAATTTCATAGTACGGAGACGCTCAACTACGTTGAAGGGCGCACACTCACGGTCAGCGATGGCGTGACCGAGATCCCCGCCAATGCGTTTAACGGTTGCAGTCAGCTTACGAAGATCACTTTGCCCGACGGCATAGTCTCTATCGGCAACCGCGCTTTCCTTGGCTGCAGCGGACTTACGGAGATCACGTTGCCCGAAGGCATAACCGAGATCGATGAAGTCATGTTCTCCGGTTGTTCAAGCCTTGAGAGAGTCGTATTGCCGGACGGCATAGTCTCCATCGGCGACAGCGCTTTCCTTGGCTGCGCCGCGTTGACTGATATCAATCTCCCGGCAAGTCTGACCACGATAGCAAGGCATGCGTTTAACGGCTGCGCGAAGCTTGAGAATATAACTCTGCCCGCCGGTTTGAAGACGATAGGATATGAGGCCTTCGTAAATTGCACAAAGCTCAACAACGTCGCGTTGCCAAGCGGAATTCAAACTCTTGCCGATGGCGTGTTCACCTCTTGCGAGGCCTTTACCGAGATGACCGTTCCATCCTCGATACTTGCGCTGCCGAGCGGACTGTTCAAAGGATGCAAACACCTTCAGACAGTTCATTTTGCGGATAACCTTGCAAGCATAGGAGAGAGTACATTTAGCGGTTGTGAGGCGCTTCAGAATTTT
Source organism: uncultured Clostridia bacterium (assembly GCA_947589635.1). Classification (GTDB taxonomy): domain Bacteria; phylum Bacillota; class Clostridia; order Christensenellales; family CAG-917; genus CAG-475. The sequence continues at coordinate 3,162 of CANQCC010000102.1, forward strand.
ACGATCCCGAACACAGTCACAAGCATTGGTTATGGCGCCTTCAGCAACTGTACTGCGCTTACAAGCATGACGATCCCAAGCAGCGTTGCAGATCTTGCAAACAGTCTTTTTGCAGGTTGCACCAATTTGCAGACCGTGAATTTTGAAGGCGTTATCCGCAGCATAGGGACCTACACGTTCAACAATTGCGAGAAAATCGAAAGCTTGGTCTTCTCCGACGGACTTATCTCAATAGACAATTACGCCTTTTATAATTGCAAAAAGTTGTCCACGCTTAAAGTCGGCGACAGCTTACAGTCTATTGGAGATGAAGCTTTCCACTTCTGCTATGCGCTGAAGGAATTGATCTTGCCCGTTACGCTAACCAAGATAGGCAATCACGCCGCGTTTACGGTCGGCTCGGATGGTTCGGCAAAGCAATATATCAACGTATATTACAAGGACAACCTGAGTCAGTGGAACAGCTTTGCAGCCGAGACCGGTGTTGGGCATAAAGTATATTCCGACGACGAAGAAAAACAGCACATTTATTTCTTCAGTGAGGGTCGTCCGAGCAGTTTGACAAACAATTGGGGCGGATATTGGCACTATGACGCTCAAGATCAAGACAGACCCGTCGTCTGGAGCAACTGACGACAGGCATGTGCGTTTGAAGTAACAGACGTCAATCACGATATTGCTCAAGCTATTGACAACTGTCACTTGTCCGAGCGATTGACGTCGGCCGCTATATCGAACGGTCAACAGATGGCAATTCCTATATTGCCCGGGCAAAAGAAACAGTAGTTATATTGTAAAGACGCAAGCAAAAATCCATCGGCATGACCGATGGATTTTTGCTTTGATAACGTTTGGTTTTCAGCCGCGCCTTGTTTTGATGACGGCTTGCATGGGCTTTCAAAATTTCATGCGAGTTGCGGCTATTTGGTCGCTTGTCATACATAGTCCTCTCACTCAGTTTTCGGCTTCGGCTTTCTTTTTGACGGAGTCGGGTTTGCGGTATTTCTTCTTGAAGCCTCCAAGGAATTTGCAAAAGCCTCCGCGCTTGCCGTTGACCATATCGACTAGGCCCTCGAGGGAGCGCTCGGAAACGATTTCAGGCGCCCATTGGACCGTGCATCTCAGCGGCATATCGAGGGCGGAGTTGATTATCATCTCTGGATTTTCCGCGCTCTTTGCGACGATCTTGCAGCCGAATTTGACGACTCCGGTTATAAATCTGCCCCACGGAGACACGCATACCTGACCTAAGCTGTTGTTGCAGGTCAGCTCGCCCTTCTTATAGTCCGAGTTGTCGGGGATGGGCGCGCCGAGCACCGCTTCGAAGTTCGCGTCGGGCACGGTGTCGCCCTCAAGCGAGTAGTAGTAGGGCGCGCTCAGCCTCATGTCGGGGATGGGTGCGGATTCGTTTGCGCTTTCCACATACACGCGCCCGCTCAGCCTGATGTCGCGGGAGGACGCGCCGATAAGGATGTCAAAATCGCCGCTTTCAACGTGCCAATCGTTTATCGCCGTGTTGAAGTACGCAAACGCGCGGCTGTCGAGAGATATCGAGACCTCTTTTTCTTCGCCGGGTTGCAGATATATCTTTCTGAAGCCCTTAAGCTCCTTGACGGGGCGGAAGGCGGTGCTTTCGACGTCGCCGACATACAGCTGGGCAACTTCCGCGCCCGCTACGTCGCCGGTATTTTTGACCGTGAAGGTCACCTTCAGGTCCTCGCCCTCTTTTATCCTGTCCGCGGAAAGTTTGAGATCGCCATATTCAAACGTGGTGTAGCTAAGGCCGTAGCCGAAGGGATAGCGCACTTGCTTGTTAGCCTTGTCAAAGTAGCGATAGCCCACGTACACGCTCTCGCGATATTCCGCCGTGCGCGGCCCCATCGGGAAGTATTTCGCGCAAATGTTGTC
>CANQCC010000103.1 GCA_947589635.1 uncultured Clostridia bacterium
TACGCCCTTGAAGTCCTTGACTTTTTCGAGCGCCACGATATCGCGAGGCTCCTTGACGACGCAGATGACGCTTCTGTCGCGGGAGGCGCAGATGTCGCACACATCCATATCCGTATAATTGCCGCAGATTTTGCAAAAATGCACCTCTTGCTTGACGCTTTTTATGGCGTCGGCAAGGGCGTTGACCTCCTCCTCGGGGGAGTTGAGGATCGCAAAAGCATATCTTGCCGCGGTCTTTTCGCCCACGGACGGCAGCTTGCTGAGTTCGGCTATCAGCCGCTCGAGAGGTTCGATGTATTGCATATCAGATGAGCCCCGTCGCGCCAAGCGGCCCGAGCAACTTTTCGGACAATTCGTCCGCCTGCTTCACGGCGTCGGAAAGCGCCGCAAGCAGCGTATCCTCAAGCATTTCGACGTCTTCGGGATCGACGACTTCGGGATTTATGCTTACCGATACGGGAGTCTTGTCCCCCGTTATAGTGACCTGCACCATGCCACCCGCCGCAGAGCCTGTGACCTCGCTTTCGGCAAGCTGTTTTTGAGCCTCCTGCATTTTGCGCTGCATAGCCTGCGCCTGCTTCATCAACTGCTGCATGTTGTTGCCGCCGCCGAAACCGCCGTATCCGCCGTATGCCATAAGTTACCTCCGAAATTATCTTTGCTTTATTATTTCAAATCGAGATAGTCGCCAAACATGTCCTGCACGAAGTTCAGCGCGAGATCGCTTGCGACCTTAATCTCCTCTTTGAACACAAGTTTTCTGCCGCCCGCCTCGGGAGTCGCATTGAGAGCCTCGCGGATGGCGTCCGCGTTGCTTTTTACGTCGACAAGCCGCTTTGTAGCCTCGTCGGGGACGCAGATGATAAACTCGCTGTCGGTCATCTCCATCTTGACGTCCTTGAAGCCGCTTGCAAGCAGCATATACCCCATGGAGCTGAGTCTGGACGCCGTATGTATCCACACCTGCTTCGCGTCCATTATAGCAGGTGCGCTATTAAAACCCGGCCGCCTCAGCGCAGTCACCGCTTTTTCAAGCCTCGCCACGCGCGCCGCAAGTTCGTCCGCCTTGGACGCCTCGTCGCCGTAGCACGCTTCCACGACCGCCGCCTCGAAGAGTATTCGCCGCTGAGAAGAATATCTCAGCTCCCCTTCAAGCCTACTCATTATCTTCATTATGCCAAGGCAGCGTTGCACGCCGTACTTGTCCGCAAGTTGCCTGAGCCCGTCGTACACGCCTTCGGGCAGCGCAAGTATCGAGCGGGCGCTCTCGCCGCAATGCCTTATGTATATCACGTTTCTGAAAAGCGCCGCCAGATCCCCCGCAAGCACGGACACGTTTTTGCCAAGGTCGCAAAGTTCCGCAACTTCTCTCAAAGCTCCGTCCACGTCGCCGTCCGCAATATGCGTCGCAAGCGAGCGCAGCTTTTCGGGATCGGAAGCGCCAAGCACCTCCAGCACGCCGTCATAGGTCACGTCGCCGCCGCAATAGCTTACGCACATGTCCGCAAGAGACAGCGCGTCACGCACGCTTCCGCCACCCGACGAGGCGATAAGCTCCACCGCTTCGGGCTGATATTTCACGCCTATGTCGTCAAAGATGAACCGGATGCGCTCCGCAATCTGCTTTGCGGGGACAAGCCTGAAGTCAAACCTCAGACACCTTGAAAGTATCGTGGCGGGGATCTTGTGGATCTCCGTCGTGGCAAGGATAAAGATCACATGCGCGGGCGGCTCCTCAAGCGTCTTGAGCAGCGCGTTGAACGCCTTGTCCGAAAGCATGTGCACTTCGTCGACGATGTACACCTTGAACCTGCCCACGGAGGGCGCGAAGTTTATCTTCTCGATAAGCTCGCGGATGTCGTCCACGCCGTTGTTGGAGGCCGCGTCCATCTCGATTATGTCGAAGTTGTTGGGACGGGACAACTCCTTACAGCAGGCGCACTCCCCGCAGGGAGAGCCGTCGACCGGATTTAGACAGTTGACCGCGCGCGCAAAAATTTTGGCGACGGACGTCTTGCCCGTGCCGCGCGTCCCCGTAAAAATATACGCGTGCCCGATCTGACCCGAAGCGATCTGATTTTTGAGCGTGCGCACGATGTGATCCTGCCCTATAACGTTTTCAAAGACGTCGGGGCGATATCTCCTGTAAAGCGATGTGTATGCCATAGATATAATTATATACTAATTATAAAAAAACGCAAGCTATTTTTAAGGCGCTTAAAGAGCGCTCATAAGCGCCTGCCTTGACAGCACAAGTTGAACTATCTGATAGCGGATGGAGGCCGCGCATTTGCGCTCGTTTGAAAAATCTATGTTGTCGATAAGCGCAAGCGCGGTTATCAAAGCCACCTTTACGCTTATGATATTTTTGTCGCCGTCGTCGGTCGCAATTTGATAAAACGCGGACTTTAAGTCCTCGATTTGTGCGTGTAAAACCCCTGTTTTGACTTTTGCGTCCTCCAAAGAGATATCCTCCGCATTCAGCGAATTGGAGCAGTCGTAAAGCGCGTCAAACGCCATATCGAAATATTTAAGCGCGGAGACGGTCGCCTTTTTAATATCCCCGCTCGCCCATTTAAGTTTGCTTTTGACGATGGGCAAAGGCTTTATGTAGGCGCCGCTCTCTCCAAGCCCCTCAAGCACGCTTTTCGCCTCGCTCTCGCTTGGATACACCGCGTAAAAAATCTCGTAGGCGCCGTCCTCTTTAAGCACGTAACCCGCCCCTCCGCGGCTGTTTATAAGTTCCGCCGTGTTGCGAGCAAGCGCGATGTCATCGTACCCTCCCGTGCATATCGCATAAAAGTTTTCGCCTTTCACCCCGGTAAGCGACGCCGCCTTAAGTATCCCGCCGCCGGACAACAGCATACTCAGCCCCAACGTCGCCATTATGCAAAGCGCCACCGAGCATATGCAAAATATCGTCTGTCTGTCCGCACCGCGCATATAAAAATGTATGCTCCGTCGCCTTTCAAAATGCGAAAAGATAAGCGCGCTTCTCGCATATATCGGACACACTTCTTGCGCATATATTAAACGCGCACTCTTCGCTTTAGTCGGGCAAAAGCAAAGGCGCGGGATATCCCGCGCCGAAAGCCGATGTGTTTTTGATTTGCGCCTTTCAAGCGCCTTATTTGACTATGGCGTCATCCCAATGCGGATCCGCCTTCACGCCCATAAGCCTTGTCACAGTCGCGGCGACGTTTGACAGCCCGAATTCTCCGTCCGCTATCTCGCAATCCGCGTTATAAACTATAAACGGCACGACGTTCAGGCTGTGCGCCGTACGTACGGTTATTTCGCCCTTCTTGTTCTTTTCAAGCATCTCGTCCGCGTTGCCGTGGTCCGCCGTGACGATAAGCGCGTAGTCGTGCTTCTTGACGACGGGCAGCAGCCTTGAAAGGCCAAGGTCCACAGATTCCACGCCAATGATGGTCGCGTCAAGGTTGCCCGTATGTCCCACCATGTCGCCGTTTGGATAATTGCAGCGGATAAATTGATACTCGCCGCTTTCTATCGCCTCTATGACCTTGTCCGTGACCTCCGCGGATTTCATCCAGGGGCGCTGGTCGAAGGACACTCTGTCGCTTGGAACTTCCTCCCAGACTTCAAGCTGCTCGTCGAATTTTTCGGAGCGGTTGCCATTCCAGAAATAGGTCACATGCCCGTATTTTTGCGTCTCGGACACCGCGTAGGAGCGTATGCCCTGCTTTACAAGTTGCTCGCTCAACGTGTACTTTATCTTTGGCGGCTCAACGAGGAAGCGCTTGGGCAGCTTGAGGTCGCCGTCATATTGCAGCATGCCCGCGTATTTCACTTTGGGCATAGCTCCGCGGTCGAAGCCGTCAAAGTCCGCGTTGTCAAACGCCATGGATATCTCTATCGCCCTGTCGCCGCGGAAGTTGAACAGGATAACGCTGTCGCCGTCTTGCATGGTCCCCACGGGTTTGCCGCCTTCCGCGATGACAAACGCGGGAAGGTCCTGGTCGATGACTCCGTCAATCTCGGCGCGATACGTATTGATCGCCTCGGTTGCGGAGGCAAACTGTCTGCCCTTGCCGTAGACGTGCGTAAAGAAGCCCTCTTTGACCATATCCCAATTGGCAAAATATCTGTCCATGGTTATCTTCATTCTGCCGCCGCCGGAGGCGATACGCGCGTCGAAATTTGCGTCGTTAAGCTGTTTCATCGCCTCTTCAAGCATGGAAACATAGGTGAGAGCGGAGGTCGCGGGGACGTCTCTGCCGTCAAGCAGGATGTGCACGCGCACTCTCTTTATGCCCTCCGTCTTCGCCTTGCGCACAAGCGCGAGAAGGTGGGATATGTTGCTGTGCACATTGCCGTCCGAAAGCAGCCCGATAAAGTGCATGGCGCCGCCGTCCTTGCAATATGCAGTCAGCTCGCGCCACGCGGAAGACTGAAAGATAAGTCCGCTGTCTATCGCCTCTTCGACAAGTTTTGCGCCCTGCGAGTAGACTTGCCCGCAGCCGAGCGCGTTGTGCCCTACCTCGCTGTTGCCCATATCCTCGTCGGTGGGAAGCCCAACCGCGGTGCCATGCGCCTTGATGTAGGTGTGAGGACATTCTTTGAGGAGCATATCCAAAGTAGGAGTGTGCGCCATTGTGACCGCGTCGCCAAGTCCCGTCTTTGACTTACCCACGCCGTCCATAACAACAAGTACAAGTTTTTTCATAATTGCGCCTTAATACATACGCTATGCGCGCCTTTTGCGCGCATAGGCCCGGCGGGAGCATATCCCGCCTCAAAAGGTTTTGAGCGCGCAAAACGCGCGCTCAAAAAACCAAATCAGTAATTGACTACTTTGGAGAAATCCTCCGCCTTCAGGGACGCGCCGCCGATCAGTCCGCCGTCTATCTCGGGCATGGCCATAAGCTCAGCAACGTTCTTGGGATTCATGCTGCCGCCGTATTGGATGCGCACGCGATTTTCGGCGCACTTGGGGCAATACAGCTCGCCCATGGTGCGGCGAATTATGGCGATGGTCTCGTTTGCGACTTCCGCCGTTGCCGTCCTGCCCGTTCCGATAGCCCACAC
>CANQCC010000104.1 GCA_947589635.1 uncultured Clostridia bacterium
GTCAAAACCCTCTCAACGAGCGTGAGCGTACTAATGCGTGCGTGGTGTGAAAGAAAATATAAATCAAACTTAGATAAAGTAAAAACCGTCTGTACGGGATGAGAGACAAGGAAAAACCCATTTTGCGATGGTCGAGCGTACTTTATCGTACGTGACCTGAGCAAAATGGGTTTTGACGAAGTATATCGCCCATACAGGCGGTTTTTTAGTAGTTGCGACGACCGATAAGATAATCCACCGACACCTCAAAAAATATGCTCAGCTCTATCAAAATGTCATAGTCGGGTTGATTGCGCCCGACTTCCCAGCCCGAAACAGTGGACTTTGACACCTTCAGGTACTTGGCGAGGTCCTGTTGGAGCAGGTGTTTGTCCGTCCGGAGTTGTTTTAACCTTTGTGGAAAGCAATTGTGCAGCATATTTTCTCCTTCTTCTTGAGGGCTTTTCGGTATGTCGATATACACATATTAGTATACAAATCGTGTTTTGTCAATCGGAAAATATCAAAATTACTCAAAATTTAACCGACGGAGTCATTTATGTGCGTATAATGCGGTATCCTATGAAGGTCTTTAAGTTTTGTCGTAGCAATAAATATTTAACGCGTGAAGCTTTTTAGCTTGAATATTGCGATGAAAATTTAACCGAGCGTGAACGTTTACGCTTTGATACAGCGATGAAAATTTTACAAGTGTAGCCGCTTACGCTTTCAAATTGCGATGAGATTTGACCATAGAGGTGTGTAGCCTTCAAATCGCAATAAGATTTCGTTGGAACTGTAGCTTGAATATTGCGGTGGGTTTTAGTTTGTTGACTTAATCGGCGGAGTATAATACAATATTTGCATGAGCATTTTTGACGGCAGATTGCAGATCGAGGTCGCGGTTTCAAGCGGCATAGAGGCGGTGGTCAAGCGCGAGCTTATCTCGCTTGGTTATTTGCCGGGCGGCGCGGACAGAGGCCGTATAACGTTTGAGGGCGATTTTAAGGACGCTTTCAGGGCGAATATGTTTTTGCGCGCCGCAAACCGCGTGCGCGTTGTGCTTTGCCGCTTTGACGCGGACAGTTTTGACGCGCTGTTTGACGAACTTTGCGCCTATGATTGGCAATTTGTCATGCCGTTAGGCGCGAAGGTGATTGTTGACGCCAAATCGCACGCGAGCAAGCTGTTTGCTTTAAGCGCGATCCAATCCGTCTCAAAAAAGGCGATAGTTTCAAAACTATGCGAAAAATACGGCGTCGAGTCGCTTGAGGAAAGCGGAGAGACATACCGCGTCGAGATCTCGCTTGACGGCGACGTCGCGACCGTGACCCTCGATCTGTCCGGCGAAGGGCTGCACAAGCGCGGATATCGGGTGTACCTTGGCGAGGCGCCCATCCGCGAGACGCTTGCAAGCGCTATGATACAGTTGTCCGTATGGAACCCAGACAGGCCGCTTATAGACCCGTTTTGCGGCTCCGGCACCATCCCAATCGAGGCGGCGATGATAGGGCTTAACATCGCGAGCGGCAGCATGAGGGAGTTTGCGTGCGAAAGTTTTAAGTTCGCTCCGAAAATTTTCGACGAGGTCAGGCAGGAAGCGCGCGACCTTGAAAGAAGGGACAGACAGCTTAAAATAAGCGGCTTCGACATAGATCCCGCCGCCATTCGCCTCGCGCGAAAGCACGCGCTGAGGGCGGGTGTCGCGGACGCCATCCACCTGCAAGTCGGGGATATGCGCGACGTGTCCTCAAACCGCAAATACGGCGTCATCATAACGAATCCGCCTTACGGCGAGCGGCTTATGAGCGAGGGAGAACTTAAAGACCTGTACCGCGATTTTGGCAAAATGACCTCCCGCCTCGACAGCTGGAGCGTGTATGCGATAACGTCCTACAAAGGCTTTGAAAAGTATTTCGGGAAGACGGCGGACAAGACTCGCAAACTTTATAACAGCGAGCTTGAATGCAGGCTGTACAGATTTTTATCCGCTCCGCCTCCCAAGCGCGTCAAAGCGGAAGACCATGACAAATCGGATATCTAAAGGAGTAAATTTATGAGAGCGTTGATACAACGTACAAAAGCGTCCTCCCTTTATGTGGACGGAAAACTTATAAGTTCGATCAACAGCGGGCTTACCGTGTTTATTGGGATCGAGAAGGGAGATACCGAGGCGCAGGCGGACTATTTCGCGCGTAAACTTGCAAATCTCAGGGTCTTCCGCGACGAGAACGGCAAGATGAATTTGTCCATAAAACAAGCGGGCGGGGAGATATTGCTCGTGTCCCAATTTTCGCTTGCGGGCAAGCTTGGCAAGGGCAGCGGCAATCGTCCCGACTTTGGCGCGGCGGAACTTCCCGAGCGCGCGGAGGAGCTGTATAAGAGGATAACGGATAAAGTGCGAGAGGAGGGCGTCGTCGTCAAAAACGGCGTGTTCGGCGCGCATATGTTCATAGAGCAACAGCAGGACGGACCTTTGTCCTTCGTGTTTGAGTGCTGAGAGGGATTTATGCAATACAAGAGGATAATGTTCGTATGCCTTGGCAATATCTGCCGCTCCCAGATGGCGCAGTGCGTGTTTACGCAGATGGCAATGACGGCGGGGCTTGACGTCACGGTGGATTCGGCCGGGACTTCGGACGAGGAAGAGGGCAATCCCATATATCCTGCCGCCGCAAGACAGCTGCGGGAAGAGGGCGTGCCCGTCTTAAGACACCTCGCGACAAAACTTGAAGCAAGCGACTATGACAAGTGGGACGTATTTTTCGCTATGGAACAGCGCAACGTCTCTGGGATGCTGCGCATATTCGGAGGGGACCCGCAGGACAAGATCATTCGCCTTCTCGATCTGACCGAGAGGCCGCGAGACATCGCCGACCCTTGGTGGACGGGAGACTTTGACAGGGCGTACGCCGATATCTGCGAGGGGTGTTCGGCGCTTTTAGAGACGTTTACGCGTTGATTTTTTGAGTTCACCGCAATTATTTTGGTAGTTTGATATTAAACCGATCGCGCAAAAAACGGCGCATATTTTATTAAAAATACAAATCGTGTACTAAAAATTTTTGAATTTTCAAAATACGTATCGTGTGACAGATTGCCGAAAAGTTATATTTATGCATTCCGATATGCATAATTATGCATTTTGTAATTGTTTGCGGTAAGGGCGATTTTCGGCTGTTTTTTGGAGGTTTTGGCGCCTTTAAGGTTTTTTGATTTGAATATTGCTTGACCTTTCATACAAAATATTGTATAATTTTTTAGCATTATAATTTAAAGCGAGTATGAATTTGCCTGTCGCTTATATTGAAGTCGGCCGTAAACGCTCGCTTTAAGGACCGGATGTCTCGAAGATGGGATGCGGATCCCAAATCAATATAATGAGGATATAGATAAATGTTAAAACTTATAGATATTGTCAAAGAGTACAAGGTAGAGGAAGAAAGCGTACTTGCACTCAAAAATGTTTCCATAGAGTTCAGAAAAAACGAATTTGTTTCGATTCTCGGGCCGAGCGGCTGCGGCAAAACCACAATGCTCAACATCATCGGCGGTCTTGACAGGTATACGTCGGGCGACATTCAGATCGAGGGAATTTCCACTAAACAGTACGACGATGTCGACTGGGACACCTATCGCAATCGCAGGGTCGGCTTTGTTTTTCAGTCATACAATCTGATCCCGCACATGAATATCCTTAAAAACGTCGCTCTCAGCCTGACTATCGCGGGCGTTGGTAGAGACGAGCGCGTCAGACGCGCTCTCGAAGCGCTAAGAAAAGTCGGACTGGAGTCGCAGGCGCGCAAAAAGCCCAATCAATTGAGCGGCGGCCAGATGCAGCGCGTCGCAATTGCCCGCGCGCTTGTAAACAATCCCGAGATCATCCTTGCGGACGAGCCTACTGGCGCTCTTGACAGCGAAAGCGGCATTCAGATAATGGATCTGCTTAAAGAAGTCGCGCAGGACAGGCTTGTCATCATGGTCACGCACAATCCTTTGCTTGCCGATGAGTACAGTACACGAATCGTATACCTGCGCGACGGCGAGATAGTTGGAGACACCATGCCTTACGACAGCGAGAAAGAGGCGAATGAAGCCGCGGAGAATGCGGATGGCGAGGCGCTTGAACTTGATGACGAAGTTGTGACGTCCGCCGAGGAGACTTCCGTAAACGTTGCAGAGGCAGAACAAGGCGAAAATAGTGCTGCGCAGCAAATCTCCGAAGAAGGCGCCTCACAGCTTGACGAAAGCGTTGCGGTCGCCGAAGAGGGAGAAGATATAGTCACAGAGCAAAGCGCCGAACAGGGAGAAGACATAGCTGCGGGGCAAAGCGCCGAACAAGGCGAAGGCGAAAACGTCGAGGGCGGCGAGGTCAAGATCGCTGCGGACGCCACCGATGGCAAGCGGAAAAAGAAGAAGCCGAGTCGATTTATTGAAAAACTTCGCAAGATACGCAGGGCGGACAAGTCGGCGATGAAATTGAGCACCGCCATAAGCCTGTCCTGGACAAACCTGATCAGCAAAAAGGGCAGGACATTGCTTACATCCATTGCGGGCAGCATAGGCATAATCGGCATAATTTTGGTGCTTGCGCTCTCGACGGGCGCGAAAGTGTACATCAACAACCTTGAGGAGAGCGCGCTTTCCAACTACCCTATCACGGTCAACAAGTCCAATATGGACATAACTCAGATAATGAGCAAGCTGATGGACAGCATGACTCAAAACTCCGATGACAAGGTCGACGACGACGTCATCAAAGTGCAGGAAGTGCTTGGCAACGTCATTACGACATTCTTTCATAATATGCAGAGCGCAAACAACGACTTGCATGCGTTCAAGGCGTATATAGACGATAATTTCGACCGCAATCTTGCGGACGTAAGATATCAATACGGCACTACATTCAACTGCTATGCTCCCGACAATGGCACCTCGGACGAGGCGAAAAACAGATATA
>CANQCC010000105.1 GCA_947589635.1 uncultured Clostridia bacterium
CAAAAAGTTTGCCTATCCCCTTCGTCGCCTCGAGGCGACGAAGGGGATATTTGTCTTGTATGCGCTCCTTATATGCCGCAAATTTCAAACAACAATTGACAGTGCGCCGCCGTGTGCGCTATAATGACACTGCCGTAATCTGAATATTTCATGCTATATTGCGCTTACAATTGGTAACAAGTGCATTTCTTGGTATGCGATATAGCATTGAGCATATTAAGATTACGGCAAATCGACAAGAGTGCACTTGTTATATTTGACTTCCCGTTTGAATGCGCCCTTGTCGAGGGCGCATTTTTCGTAAATAAAAATCGGCCATAGCCGAAAAGGAGTACAAAATGAAAAAGCACAGCAAAATTTTTGTCGCTCTGCTTGCGGTAGCGGTTCTGATTTCCGCGCTTACTATTGCCCTTGTCGCTTGTAACACAAACAAAGACGACGGTGGCAACGCGGGCAGAATTGGCGAATCAGGCTATTACGAGGGCAAAGTCACCGCCAACGAATTGCTTACATACGGGAAAGCTATGTTCGGTTCGGAGAGTGCGGAAGGCAATTCAAAAAGCATGTCCATTACTTATGCTTCCGAACACGATGAACTTGGTCCAATATGGATGATCTACTTTGACGTCTATGGTGATGAAATGGACGACGAAGCCATCATATATGTCACCGATTCAAACGAAGACGCCAAACAATTGTATCAGCTTGAAAATGACGAGGCGAGCGATTGGGACGATGAATTTGTCATAAATAAAGTTGTAGGAAACAGAGTTATAAAAGAGACGAAACAAGATTTGATCAAAAACAACTTGCTTGTCGGCTTACAGATGGACAATATTTCCGACAAGTTTGTCAATGTGATGAAATCAAGTTTTAACGAGGTTATGGACAATCTTTCTAACGTAGACAATTCAAATGTCGAGGAAGCGGGAATATCAATAGAATTCCATGACGAGTATGAATCCGACGCCGAACTGGAGAAACTGATGACCTTTGGCTGTGCGATTCCGACGTCACCGGTTGGAAATTGTTGGACATCATATTATATAATTACGCCAAACTTGGAAGATGGTTTTGAAGAAGAAAAAAGGTTGCTTGACGCCAAATATACTTCGGACAGCTATATTGAAGATGAGGAGGATTATCTGTTGTTCAGGCTTGAACCTAAACCGGGATTGGTGTTTGATGACATATTAGACGAAAACGACGATCCAACCGGCGAGGCAGCTGTTATCGACTATTATTACAACAGTGAAGAGGGCAAGCATGTTGTAATACCCTCAACAGCCCCAAACGGCAAACCCGTAACACATATAGGCTCAAATGAATTATATGTTAGCGTATTTGATGACGATATAGAAACCGTCACTATCCCCACAAGCGTTAAAACCATAGGGAAATGGGCGTTTGGTGATTTGGAAAGAATAAATTATCTTGGGGATCTGAAAGAATGGTGCGCACTAGACAACGAAAGCTCAATTGGCAATGCGAAGCTGTATGTGAAGCAAAATGGAGAAGATGTTGAAATAAAAGGCGATATAATCATTCCCGAAGGCACAACAAAAATAGGCAAATACGTACTTGCAGGACTTGATATAACCTCAGTGACTATTCCCGACAGTGTGCAAGGTATAGGCGAGGGTGCATTCTATGGTTGCGAAGAAATGCGGACGGTGACGATAGGTAAAGGCGTGCAGAGCATAGGCGCATATGCATTCTCCGGTTGCACAGGCTTGCAGACAGTTTATTATGAAGGAACGAGAGAGCAATGGAATGATATTGCAATTTCAAATATGTACGATGATAATCATGCCTTCATATATTTTGTCACACGTTACTATTTCAGCGAGCAAGACCCATATGCCAATCACACCGCAAAAGAGGGCGAGCAATATTGGCATTGGGATGAGGAGACGCATACTCCCGAAGTGTGGGTGAAGCAAGATTAAGCATACCAAAGATGATGAGGTACAAATGAGGAAGGTCACGGCGGCGCTGATTGCGGCGCCGTGATATTTTGTGCTGAAAAGTGGCGATTTTCCTATGATTTGCAGAACTTTAAAAGCGGATATGCGCTTTCGCTATGCGAGCAGGGAGATGGCGGTGATGAATGGAGTTGGCGAGAAGAAGGCGCGCAGGGGAAGGGCGTCTTTGAAGGAGAAGAGGCGCTCGAGGACCTTGCCCATTCTGCCGATGATGAAGCCGTTGAATATGGCGCAAATTATGGTGCCCCAGCCTACGCCCTCGTAGTGCCACATGCCGAAGCAGGCAAACGAGAGCACTACGGCGAGGAAGCAGCTTGAGCAATCGTACAGCGTTTTGACCATGGCGAGCGGCGCGCGGGAGCGGTCGGTGACCTCCATGACGAACAGCTCGTACGCCTCGGACGGGATGTAGGTGTGAAAGAGGAAAGCTACGCCCAGGCAGCATACCAGCATGCCCGAGATGAAAAAGCCTATGCGCCCGCCAAGCCCTCCGAGGGGGAGATACCCAACAAGCAATACGCAAGCGTCAAGCACAGTGCCGTACAGCACCGCGGTGATAAACGAGAAGAGGTAACCCACCGAAAACTTGCGCATTATCAGGCTGAGGATGACGATAAGCAGGCCTTGAAAGCAATATTCCGCCATGCCGAACGTGAAAAACGGCAGATACTCGGATATTTTCAGGTGGAGTATGTAAGCGGGCGCCACAACCATAGACATCCCAAAATTCGCCTTTTGCAAGAACGCGGACGCGAGCGCGAGCAGCAAAATGCCCGCTATGTATGCAAATTCCGTGAAAAATATGGGTTTTCGTTTCACGACATGACCTCGCGACGAAGATTTGGCATTTGATGCGGAAACGCCCAAAGACAGCCCTTTATAAAGTTCAAGGCGTGCACATATTAGCACATTTAGCGCGCGCGAGGCAACAAAATGAAGGCGAAATGCAAAATTTGGCGAATAAAAGCGGTTTTATATAGCAAAAGGACGGCAAACGCCGTCCTCATTTTGAAATATCCGCATATTGCAAAAATTTTCAGGCGGTTTTTTGCTGCGGTCTTGCCATGCTTCCCGAAAACATCTGCACCACGCCCGCGACTATCGCAAGCACGCCTATCGCTATGAAAAGCGCGTCCGAAAGCGTCCATTTTGCCGCTATCAGCAGCGCTCCGACCGTGAAGGCGAGCAGAGGATAGACAAGCGCCGTCGCAAGTCCCCATCCGCGCTGCCGCTTGAGCGATGGCAGCCCCGCCACTACGCTGTATACCGCGTAGGCGCAAAACATCACGCCAAGCAATATCAGCGTGACGTCCACGATCGTCCAGGCGCACACGACAAGAATTATGCCCGCCGCGATCTCGATTATGCCGTTTGCCGTCTTGCGGCGGAAGATCTCCGCGATCCCAAGCAGCGCAAAGCATGCGCCTACGACGGTCAAAAGTACGCTTACAAGGCTCGCCCTAAACGCGCAAAACAGTATGCCCACCGCGGTCACGGCAAGCCCTATCAAAAACTCCGACGATACGCTTTTGTTTGCAATGTTTGCCATATTTTCACCTCTTACGCATAGTTTGTCCCCGCTCTGCAAAAGTATGTAAAATTTTTCCGCTTGTCAAAAACGAAGCAAAATTGCACAGACGTAGCAAGTTTTGCGGGCTGCCGCAATATAAAGCTCGTCAAAAATCGTAGGCTTTTTAAGAAGGAAAGGGAAGAGCGAAAAAGTTTTTGAAATTGTATGCGTATTTTTATACACATCGCGCGATCTGTACTATAATAAGGGCAGAAAGATGTAAGGAGCAGCTATAAAAAAGAAAGTCCTTTTGCTTTTGATATCGAGTATTTTATTGAGATATGAATAATATTGCTACCGGCAGATCAACTTATCATACTTCGGAAGGGTCAGGAGCCGAGTTGGTATTCATTATATGAAAAAACCGTCGCAGGGGTTCTGCGGCGGTTTGTGCGTTTGGGGGTGATTTTGATTGGTTAGAATATCACTTTTCTTTGACGGTCACGGTCAAGGCGCCGTCGTTGGCGTCGACGAGGAGGGTGTCGCCTTCCGAGAGGTTGCCTTGTAGGATGGTGCGGGCGACTGCGTTTTCGACGTGGCTCTCGATGTAGCGTTTAAGGGGGCGGGCGCCGAATGTGACGTCATAGCCGCCGTCTATTATCGCGTCCTTGGCGGCGGGGGTGATTTCGAGCTTCAGTTCCTGCTTGGCGAGTCGGTTGCGGAGCTTGTCGAGGAGCAGATCCACTATCTTGCGCACTTGCTCGCGGCCGAGAGGCGTGAAGAGCACGGTATCGTCAAGGCGGTTGAGAAATTCGGGACGGAAGGTGGCTTTGAGCAGGGAATCCACTTGCTTTCTTGCCTCGTCCGAGATGTTTCCGTCCGCGTCTATGCCGTCGAGCAGGGCGGAGCTGCCCAGGTTGGACGTCAAGATTATGACGGTATTTTTGAAGTTGACCGTGCGCCCTTGGCTGTCCGTTATCCTGCCGTCGTCGAGCACTTGCAGCAGGATGTTGAACACGTCGGGGTGCGCCTTTTCTATCTCGTCGAACAGCACGACGGAGTAGGGCTTGCGCCTTACCGCCTCGGTGAGCTGTCCGCCCTCGTCGTAGCCTACGTATCCCGGAGGCGCGCCGATGAGACGCGATACGCTGAATTTTTCCATATACTCCGTCATGTCGATGCGCACGATGTTGCGCTCGTCGTCGAACAGGTATGCCGCCAGCGTCTTGGCGAGCTCGGTCTTGCCCACGCCCGTGGGACCGAGGAAGAGGAAGGAGCCTATGGGACGGTTTTCGTCCGCTATGCCCGCGCGGGAGCGCAATATCGCTTCGCTGACCGCGTCGACGGCCTCGTCCTGACCTATGACGCGCTTGTGGAGCTCGTCGCCGAGGCGCAGGAGCTTTTCCTTCTCGCTCGCCATAAGTTTCGTCACGGGGA
>CANQCC010000106.1 GCA_947589635.1 uncultured Clostridia bacterium
GATCCGCGTTTGCCGGGTTGAGCAGCAGCCCAAGCCCTCCGCCGAAGGTCCCCGCGGGGCAGATGTACTTGCAAAACGCCGGGACGGCTATGCCCGCGCGCCCGTACATTATGGGGATTATCAGCACAAACGCGACAAGTATCACATATTTAAGATAGGAGAGTATGCGCGTAAATCTGCTCTTTTTAAGTTTCGGAGTTTTGACCTTGTACAACAACTCTTGTCCGAGTCCGACGGGGCAGAGATAGCCGCATATCGTACGTCCCAATATAAGCCCGAACAGCGCGATTATGCCTATCACGTAGTAGGGCGCGCGCGTTCCGCTTGTGGCAAGCGCGTTTTGCAGCGCTCCGAGGGGGCAGCTTCCGACCGCGCCCGGGCAGGAATAGCAGTTGAGCCCCGGCACGCACGCGTACTTTGTGTCGCCCTTATAGATCCTGCCGCTCAGATAGCCCTTTATGTTGGCGTTGAACAGCAGCGCCGCGTAGACTTGTATCAGCCTGCGTTTTGTGGGCAGGTGATTTTTGAACCATGTGCAAATTTTGTTAAGCGCAGCTTTCATTTTATCACCCCAACCCAATGCACTCCGTGCAGATGTTTATCGCCTTGACAAGCACGTCGTTTGCGCCGCCGTTTATTGCGCCCACAATTATAAACGAGACCGCGATGACGCCTACGGCCGCCCTCACGCTCCAAAGCGCGACAAGCCTCGCCTTGCGCGAGAGCTTTTGCTCCCGCCTTGGCACGGGGATGGTGTCCCTGTCTCCGGTCTTTATCGCGATTTTGGCAAAGTTTGCCTCGCGCTTGACAAAATACAGTTCAAGATCGCCCGCCGCCATAAGCGCGATTATACTTGCCGCAGTCCAGCTTATCACGTGGCGCACGAGGTCCATAGCGTTCTCGTGCATGTTTTCGGGCTTGAAGTGCGCGCCGTCAAGCAAGAATACAAGCGCGTATATCCCGCCCGCTACGCAGATCGCAAGCGCGGCAGCCCATACCGCGGCGCGGGAAGCTCGACATTGTTTTATGCCCTCTCTCGCTTTGATAAACTCGAAAGAGGAGCCGTGGGCCGGCATTCTGCGCTCCACGCGCGCAAGAGTCCTTGCGGGATCGGGTCTTACCTTTGACGGGGAAGAGTAGGGATAGATTTCAAACGCCACATATGCGGCGATCTCCACGGCTATCCACAAAAACAGCGCGACAAAGGGCGCGATGAGATTTTGCCTCAGCGCGTCGGGATTATAGATGTGCTCGACGCCCGCGCTCAGCCCGCCGTAGTATACGTTTGCGATCTCGCCGATAAACAACGCCCCCACAATAAGCGTTAGCGCCGTGGCCAGAATCGAAAACGTCAATCGAAGTTTGTTCGAATATGTCAAGAGACACCTCCCGGGTCAAAGACAATATAGTTTCATATTATTATATAAGTTAATATTATGCGCAAACCGCTTGATAGTCAAGTCAAATCGCCGCATTTGAGGCAAATTTACATATTCGGGCGGATTTTGGCGGGGGAACGCTTGTTTTTTTGCGTTTATGTGGTAAAATAAACTAAAACTTGCATCGGCGGTGAAATATGGACATTGTGATTCCGAGAGGATTTAAGGTTGGGCATTACGACGACGACTATACGGGCGTCAGCGTCATACTTGCGCCAAAAGGCGCGGTGGGCGGCTGCGACGTGCGCGGAGGCGCGCCCGGCACGCGGGAGACGGATCTTCTGCGCAGCGAAAAGATGATGAACGAGGTGCACGCCGTCGTACTTTCGGGAGGCTCCGCATACGGGCTTGCGGCTACGGTCGGAGTCATGCAATATCTAAAGGACAACGGCGCTGGATACAGGACGGCGGGCAAGGTAGTGCCCATCGTCACGGGCGCGGTCATCTTTGACCTCAATCAAAAGGAATATCACTTCCCGACGGCGGAATACGGACTTAAAGCATGCGAAAACGCCTCAAGAAACCCCTCTTTCGGCAATATAGGCGCGGGAAAGGGCGCGACGGTGGGCAAGATCCGCGGGCTTAAAAACGCATGTAAAAGCGGCATAGGCGCCGCCACAGTCAAGGCGGGCGGAGCGTACGTCACGGCGATAGTCTGCGTAAACGCCATGGGCGACGTCATAGACCCCTCGACGGGCAGGATCATAGCGGGCGCAAAGGGCAAGAACGGCTTTATCGACACCGAAAACTGCCTTGTAAACGGAGAGTATATGAAGCTGCTGCTTGGCACAAATACGACGATAGGATGCATAATTACCGACGCGTCGCTAAGCAAGGTGCAGGCAAATAAGCTCGCCTCCGCTTCCCATAACGGTCTTGCGAGGACTATACGTCCCGTACACACCGATTACGACGGAGACAGCATGTTCGCGCTCAGTCTCGGGCATAAACCCGTGCTGAATCTCGCCATATTGCAGGCGGCGGCGGTGCGCGCTACGGAGCAAGCCATCGTAAACGCCGTCACCGAAGGCGTCAAATACGACATAGTCTCGGACCTTGACGGCGACGATTGCGACGAGGAAGAGTAAATTTTGCCTTCCGCGTGATGAAAATTTTTATCCGCAATTAAAATAGCTTGTCAACTTAAGGCGATTGTGATATGATAACATATCATATTGTTACATAGTATAACGTATGTTATGCGCGCGAATGCGCCATACATCGGAGGATTTATGAAAAAAATCAGGATAGCGTTGCTTGTGGTTTGCATTATCCTTGCGGTCTCGCTTCTTGCCGCCTGCAACCATGAACATCACTACGTCGACGAGGTCATCGAAGAGGCCACTTGCACCGAAGACGGCGTAATCGAAAGCGTCTGCTCCATTTGCGGCAACAGCAAGGGCAAGGAGACGGTCCCCGCGCTTGGACACGCCTACGACCTTGACGAGGACGAAAACAAGGTGTGGCTTACAAGCGACAGCAGACATTGGCACGAGTGCACCCGCTGCGGACTTAAGGAGGACGAAGGCACACATAGCTACAACGCCGAAAACGTCTGTTCCGTTTGCGGATTTATGATGTTCTCGTTTAAGGAGACGGAGGGCGGATATATTCTTACGTCCTTTGAAGGCGCGACGGACGTCGTGACGGTGCCATCGACGTATGACGGAAAAGCCGTCGTTGCGATAGGCGAGAGCGCGTTTGCGTCCAAAACCAACAAAATTTCTCACATAACGGAGATAACCATTCCTTCGTCAATCAAGCGTATAGAGCGCAACGCGTTCTCCGGTTGCAACGATCTTACCAAAGTTCACGCGGAGTCGCTTGAGGCGTGGTTGGGCATAAAATTCGACAACAACTTTGCAAATCCCATAGCTGGCGGCGCGGAGCTGTACTTTGGCGCCGCAAAAGCGGAAGGCGCTATCACCATCCCCGACGGCGTCGTAAGCATAGGAAATTATGCGTTTTACGGGCTTGGCACCTTGACCGGCGTTCACATTCAGGGCAGCAACTTGACCTCGATAGGCTATCGCGCGTTCGAGGGCGCCTTCAAGGAGGGCGAACCAAACATTCAGATAAGCGTGGACAGCATTGCGGCATGGTGCGCTATTGACTTCTGTCCGGACGCGCACGACGTGGACGCCTGTTCCGCAAATCCGCTTTCCCTTGGCGCGAAGCTTGTCGCGGGCGGAAACGAGGTGAAGGATACGCTGGATCTTGCCGACGTGAGCAAGATAGGCAGCTATGCGTTTTACGGCTACGGCGCGATCACGCATGTCAATCTGACGTCCGCCGTGACAGAAGTGGGCAGATATGCCTTCGCAAATTGCAAAAATATAACCTCCGTAAGCATTGACGGCATAGATGCTGTCCCCGCAAGTCTCTTCGAGGGCTGCGAAAAGATAGATTCTATCACGCTTAGCGGCGTGGAAGAGATCGGCGCGCGCGCGTTCTACAACTGCCCGCTTGTGAGCGAGGTTGCGCTTCCTTCGGGACTGACCTCCGTTGGCAGTCAGGCGTTTGCCGCCTGCTCCGCGCTTGCGAGCGTTACGGGAGGGGAAGACCTTGTGAACGTGGGCTATTACGCGTTTGACGAGACGGCTCTGTTTGACCTCGCGGAAGGCGTGACACAGGCAGCTCCCGTATATGTCGCGCATGTGCTTATAGGCATAAAGGGCAATATCAACGTTTTGAATGATCCGCTTTCCAAACTCGAAGTGCAAGCGGGCACGGTGGTGATCGCGGACGGAGCGCTTGCAAATATCGCGAACCTCAGGCAGATCGTGTTGCCGTCGTCTCTCTTGTATATCGGAGACAGCGCATTCCGCAACACGTCGAGCAGCGCCTCTCTTAACGAGGTGACCTTCGGCGGAAGCGAGAAGAGCATAGGCGCGTACGCGTTCGCGGGAAATACGGCGCTGACCTACATCGCGATCCCCGCAAGCGTGGAAAGCATCGGCGAGCACGCCTTCACGGGCTGCACAAGGCTTGCGGACGTCTACGCGCAAAGTCTTGAGAGTTGGTGCGGGATAACCTTTGCAAACGCGCAAGCCAATCCCTTGAACGTCGCGCACAGGTTGCACATCGGCGAATACGATCCCGACAATAAGTCCGCCGTCCTGACCGAGCTTGTCATTCCCGACGGAGTGGAAAAGATAAGCGCGTACGCATTTACTGGGCTTTCAAACGTCTCCTACGTAGTGCTGCCTTCTTCCGTCACGAAAATCGGCGACGGCGCCTTTGCAAACTGCAACTTGTTAAGCGCAATATACTACGACGGCGAGGAGGACGCCTTTGGCGACGTAACGATCGGCGAAAACGCCTATGTCGCGACCGTCTACTACTTCAAAGCCGAAGCCCC
>CANQCC010000107.1 GCA_947589635.1 uncultured Clostridia bacterium
TGCGCTCGTACATATCCGTCCACTCGGCGTTTTCGCCCTCGGCGGCGGCAAGCAGATTTTCCTCGGTAGTGCCAAGCTCGCCCAGCGCCTTGAACCACAGTTTGGCGTGCTCCTTCTCGTTGTCGGCGGTCTTGAGGAACAGCTCCGCTATCTGCTCATAGCCGTTCTTTTTTGCTACGGAAGCAAAATAGGTGTACTTGTTGCGCGCCTGCGACTCGCCCGCGAAGGCCTCGCGCAGGTTTTGTTCGGTTTTTGTCCCCGCGTAGGGGTTTTTGATGTCAGCCATATATGACCTCCTTCGGCAATTTTGTTGAGATAAGTTTATACCATTTGCCCCCGCCGCGCAATACCTGAATTTCAATTTTTTCGCGATTTTTTTGAGATAATACAAAAACAGCCGCTTTGCGCGACTGCTTCTGCAGAAAAAGTTATGAAAGGTTTTATTATTTATTTCGTTTGACACTATATATACAAAACTTACCGCGTCGTTTATTGGGGCTATTGCAAAAAAAATTAAAATTTTTCAAATATCCGACAACCCAAGCAAATAGTCGCTTGAAACGTCAAAAAGGCGGCAAAGGAAGGCAAGCTGATCATAATTGAGTTCAAACACGCCGTTTTTTGTGTGGTAAAGTGTGGGTTTGCCACGCACGATATAAATATTTATTCCGTCCTCCTGCGAGGAGCGTTAAAAAACATACTTCCGACCTTTGCAGATGTTGCTATATTTTGCCCACGGACGTGCGTGCTTGCGCGCGCGAATCATACAAAATGAGCGATATTTGCATAACTCTTGCAAAAATTTTGCCGCTGTGCTAAAATAACTTTGCTACACAGTCGAATATTATTGCGCGTTTTGGCGTAGTCTATCAAGGACGAGTTCTTTGGCAAGATGAGCGATGATTTTGACTTTGAAAAAATCAACGGCTACAAGCGTATCAAAATAGACGGCAAAGAATATAAACGGGTGTCCCTTGTAGGACTTAAAACCACTCAACAAAAAGTAAAGATAACTTTCGACCCGCAAAACGGCAGCAAACCAATCGTTTACAAGATCAAGATTGGCAGCGTGTTTGACAAATTACCGCCGGAAATTGAAGCGGACAGCGTTTTTCCGTTTGACGGCTGGTATACCGAGCCATATGGCGGCGGCGAACAATTTGACCTTGTCAACTCGCGCGTTTGGGAGGACATCAACTTTTATCCGCATTGGGAAGGCAATTATTTCAACATAGACTCAAACGGCAAAATAACAGGCCTGAATTGTGACAGAAATTTACTACCAAGCAACTTAACTATACCGCAAGGCGTAACGGCAATAGGTGATAAAGTGTTTGCAGAGTGCGAGATGACATCAGTTACCATTCCCGATAGCGTCGTTACAAGCATAGGCAATAGGGCATTCTATAATTGCACGGGCTTGGGAGATATTTATTATGCAGGGAATGAAACGCAGTGGGAGTATATCCAAAAAGGTGTGGACTGGGATCAATACGATTCTGGTAGGTGGTCACACCAAATAAATTATCAACTCCATTACAACTCCTCAGGACCCGAAGCGGCGAGTGCGGAGATAGCGGAAGAAAATGCAAGCAGTTCGGCAGCGTTTGAAGAGAAGTGCGCGCCAATTGTGTGGGTAAAAAAACAGAGATTGTGCGCTTGATATAGGGCAGCCGGGGTTTCAAATTTAATTGGTTAGAAATACGAAAAGCGGCAAAATGCCGCTTTTCGTATTGAAGAAATTTTATATAAGATTTACATCATCTGTTGCAGATATCTGAAGACAAGGACGGTGCCGGCGGCGACGTCTATCGAGAGGGGGCCGCCCTTTGAGAGGTTGGACAGCCCGCGCGAATCGGACGAGGTGAGGATAAGGTTCTCAAGAGGGTACTCCAGGTTTTGCGAGCAGGTGACTATGGCGTTGCCGCCAAGGGGAAGTATGGATATCGTATCCCCTTTTTGCGTGGGGAGCGTGGCCTTGCCGCGCACGAGGTGGATGTTCAGGCCGTCCTCCTGCGCGCTTGCCTTCATGCCGAGGTCTGCTGCGAGGCGCATGATGGCAAAGTTGCAAAGGGTATGGTCATATCTGCCGCCGAGCACGCCGTAAAACACCACTTCGTCCGCGTGCAAAACGTCGCGCGCGTAGTATACGGCAAGCTCGCCGTCGCTTGCGTTTTTGTGGGAGTCGTGCTTTACTATCTCGCCCTCGAAGTCGTCGGGCAGCTGCAGCGAATCGAAGTCGCCAAGCAATACGTCGGGCGCAACGGGGCAATACAGGTAGCCGCCGTCGCAACATATCACCTTGTCGGCGCTTATCTTGCGCGCTATCTGCGCGCCGCAATTGAGGATGATGGCAACTTTCATGCCTTTGATTATATCAAACGCGCGCCCTCATGTCAAACTTGACATATCGCCCGCGATGTGCTACCTTTTTTGTATGGAATTTGAAGACCTCATCGAAAAACAACTGAGCGCGCATACCCTCTTTGAGGGGCGCGTCATCAACCTGCGCGTGGACGATGTGCTGCTGCCAAACGGCAAAACCTCCTCGCGGGAGTACGTCGAGCACAGGGGCGGGGCGGCCATCCTCGCCGTAGATGACGGCGGATATATCCATCTTGTCAGGCAATTCCGCTATCCCTACCGCGAGGCGATTCTGGAGATACCCGCGGGCAAGCTCGAGAAGGGCGAGGCGCCCGAAATCGCCGCCGCGCGCGAACTTCAGGAGGAAACGGGCCTTGTCGCCGAGACCGTCGAACCGTATGGAGTCATCTACCCGTCGCCCGGCTACACCAACGAGCGGCTGTACATCTTCAAGGCGAGCGGCATCGCGAAAGACGTCGCCCACCCCGACGAGGACGAGTTTCTCAACCTTGTGCGCATCCCGTTTGCCGACGCGCTCGACATGGTGCTTTCGGGGCAGATCAAGGACGCGAAAACCTGCTTCGCCATCCTTAAATTTGCCAACGAACGCAAATAAGCAGGGGTATCGTAAGCGCGCGAAATCAGACAATAATTCGCAAGCAAACGTAGCCGGTAATAATTTGCAAGTAGCGCAAAATGGCAAGGTTATCTTAAATGCGTGCAAACATGCAAGAAATTTAAGAAAGCAGATTTTTAATGCATCTAATCGAGCGGAAATAGGGCAGAACGCCAAAAAAGCATATAAAAAAAGGGCGCCGCAGCGTCCTTTTTTTACAATGTTGAAAAGCGAATTATTCGGCCTTTTCTTCGCCGTCGACCGCAACCGCTTCAGCGCTCTCTTCCTGAGCCTCCTCAGTAGCAGCCTCTTCGGCGGGAGCTTCCTCCGCAGCAGCCTCTTCGGTCTGCGCATTCTCTTCCGCCGCTGCGGTTTCAGTCTCTTCCGCCGCGTCGTCGGACTTGAGGGCCTCCGCCATCTTGTCCTCGTCAACGCCAAGCTCGTCAAGCCAGAAGATCTTATCCTTCACAGCGAGCGTGATGATGTCGATGATAAAGATGATCCATCCGCCAAAGATGCCGATCAACACCGCCAGGATCATGCCGAGAGTGTTGTCTTTGAGCGCGCTCTTTGAAAAACGATAAAGAGTGGACGGGATATCCCAAAGCAAGCACAGCAATATCCTGACGACTTTACTGAAACCGTTGTACTTTTCAAGGTACTTGTTTGCAAAATCCTTCATTTTTTGTGCCTCCGAAATTTTTTATAAAGATAGTATATACCAAATTTTTAACAATGTGTATACTTTTTGCGCAAAAATTTGCAAAAAGTGAATAAAAGTCGCAAAAGTGGCGCGAAAACTTTACAAACCTCGAAAAAATGTATACTATATAATCATCTATAAAGCCTTTGGAGAAAGTTATGGCAATCAAATCCGACATCGAAATTGCACAAAGCTATAAAATGCTTCACATCCTCGAGATCGCGAAGCGCGCGGGCATAAAACCCGAATACGTCGAGCAATACGGCAACTACAAGGCGAAGCTTGATTACCTCCGCATCCTTAAGGAGCGCGAGGGCAAACGCGGCAAACTTGTCCTTGTAACCGCCATCACGCCTACGCCTGCGGGCGAGGGCAAGACCACGACTACGGTGGGACTTGCGGACGGGCTTAAGCGCATAGGCAAAAACGTCATGGTCGCGCTGCGCGAGCCGTCTCTCGGCCCCGTGTTCGGCGTGAAAGGAGGCGCCGCGGGCGGCGGATACGCACAGGTCGTTCCCATGGAGGACATCAACCTGCATTTTACCGGAGATTTCCACGCGATAGGCGCCGCAAACAACCTGCTTGCCGCCATGCTGGACAACCACATCCAGCAGGGCAACGCGCTGAATATAGACGTGCGCAAGATCACATGGAAACGCTGCGTGGATATGAACGACCGCCAACTCCGATTCATCGTTGACGGCCTCGGCGGCAAGGCGAACGGCGTCCCGCGCGAGGACGGATTTGACATCACCGTCGCAAGCGAAATTATGGCGGTGTTGTGCCTGTCCGCAGATATAGAAGACCTCAAGGCGAGGCTGTCCCGCATAATCGTCGGCTACACCTACGACGACAAGCCCGTCACCGCGGGAGACCTCAAGGCGGTGGGCGCTATGGCGGCGCTGCTTAAAGACGCGCTAAAGCCAAATCTTGTGCAGACCCTCGAAGGCACTCCCGCCATCGTGCACGGAGGACCTTTCGCAAACATCGCGCACGGCTGCAACTCTGTGATAGCGACAAAACTTGCGCTCGCGCTCGGAGACTATGCCGTTACGGAGGCGG
>CANQCC010000108.1 GCA_947589635.1 uncultured Clostridia bacterium
TGCGCGATTATGAACTCACTTTAAGAAAGACGGAAGCGGCGGCGGTGTTTGTCGCGACAAAAGCGAGAAAGGCACAGCTTGAAGGCGAGGAGGCGAAAAATGATTAAATTTGCACTTGCGGGCAATCCCAATTGCGGAAAGACGACGTTGTTCAACTCGCTTACCGGCTCCACCGCGCATGTGGGCAACTGGCCCGGCGTCACCGTGGACAAGAGGGACGGCGTATACAAAAAGTGCGCCGAGCCAATCTCGATAGTGGACCTTCCGGGCATTTATTCGCTTTCTCCGTATACGCCGGAGGAAGTTATTTCAAGAAACTTCATTCTCGACGAAAAACCAGATTGCATAATAAATATCGTCGACGCGACCAATCTGGAGCGCAATCTGTATCTGACGACTCAGATAATGGAGATCGACGTGCCAATCGTCATCGCGCTTAACATGATGGACGCGGTGGAAAAAAACGGCGACAAGATAGACCCTCAAAAACTCGAGGAGCATATAGGCGTCCCCGTCTGCGCAATTTCCGCGCTTAAGGAAAGAGGCCTCGACGAGCTTATGCAGCGTGCCTATGAGGTCAGCAAACAGCCGCGAAAGGGCGCGACCGTGCTTAGCGATACCGAGCTTATGCACCTCATCCGCGACTGCCAGATAGCGCTCGAGGGACAAAACATAGAAAATTCGCTTTTCCACGCGATAAAACTTGTGGAACTTGACGAGCTTGAAGTCGCCATGCACCCCGAAAGCGCGCATATGGTGGAGGAGTTCAAGCACACCTTCAAGGACGACACCTTCGGAAGCGATTTCGAAGCGATCGTCGCCGACAGCAGATATAAATACATCTCCAAAAACTATTCGGGCGCGCTGGAGCGCAAAAGGCGCGACGATGGCGAGGAAAGCAAACTGTCCGTATCCGACAAGGTGGACAGAGTGCTGACCCATAAAATATGGGGCATACCCATATTTATCGTGGTGCTGTTTTTGATCTTCCATCTGACCTTCTCCGAAGATCTGCTTTGGCTTGGCGCGGGCGGAGTTTTCGACAAGGAGACGTACGCCTACGACGAAAGCGGACGGCGCATCGCGCAATTTTACGACGCGGAGGGCGGGAAGCTCGACTCCCTGACGGATGAGGAGGGCAACTTGCTTCCTCTGTATGACGAGGAGGGCAATTTGTACGAAATATTCTACGACGAGGACGGCCATGAGGCTGAGATCGTCGCGGATGAGGACGGCGCGATAGCGGAACTTGCCATAGTGCCTTACGCCTACGACGCAAAAGGGGACCCGATAAAGGCGTTTTACGACAAGGACGGAAACGAACTTACGTCGCTTGCTGACGAGGAGGGAGAACTTGTGCCGTTGTACGACGCGGGCGGCAAACGCATAGAGCAGGTCTATACGATAGACGGCTATAAGGCGAACATAGTCCTCGGCAACTCGGGCGAGTTTGTCGACGTGGAGTTTGCAAGCGGCATAGACGAGTACCTCTCGGAAATCTCCGTGCACACTTTCTTCGGCTATGAAGATGGCGTGTATTCGCCGGGCGTAATACTTCAAAATACTTTGACCGTGCTGACAGACCTGATAAGCGTAAGCATCGCCGAAGGCCTTAAAAACGCGGCGCCCTGGGTGAGCGGCCTAATCGTGGACGGCATTTTCGGAGGCCTGTTCGCGGTGCTCAGTTTCCTGCCTCAGATACTGTTGCTCTTCCTGTTCTTCTCGATACTGGAGGACAGCGGCTATATGGCGCGCGTAGCGTTCATTCTTGACAGGATATTCAGAAAATTCGGGCTCAGCGGTAGGGCGTTCATGCCCATGATAATGGGATTCGGTTGCTCAGTGCCCGCAATGATAAACACGCGTACGCTTGCCGACCAAAACGAGCGCACCTCGACGATACGCGTCATACCGTTTTTCAGCTGCGGCGCGAAGCTGCCCATACTCACGGCGATAGCGGGCGGACTTGTGCAGCGCTTCGGGCTTGCGAATGCGGACCTCATCACATACGGCATGTATCTTCTCGGCATAGTGACGGCGATATGCTGTGTGCTCCTCATGCGCAATACGACCATGAAGGGCGATGTCCCGCCGTTCATAATGGAACTGCCCGCATATCACGCGCCGCAATTCAAAAACCTTATGCTGCACCTGTGGGATAAGACCAAACACTTTGTGAAGAAGGCGTTTACGATAATCCTCTTGTCCACGATATTCATATGGTTCATAAGTCACTTCGGATGGAATTGGAATTATCTTGACGACGCACGTATGAGCGAAAGCATGCTTGCGGGACTCGGCAGCCTGATAAGGCCTTTGTTCACTCCGCTTGGCTTCGGCAGTCAGTTGAGCGCGCAGTGGGGCTGGGTGTTTGTGGTCGCGGCGATCACGGGACTCATCGCAAAGGAAAACGTCATAGCGACATTCGGTACTTTGGCGGCGTGCATTTCGAGCGCGTTTGTCGCGGACGAGGCGCTTGAAGGCGTGGACAGCGTAGTACAAATGATCACGGAGACAAATATAACCGCTCCCGCGCTGATAGCGTTCATAGCCTTCAATATGCTGACAATACCTTGCTTCGCGGCGGTCGCGACGGCAAAGGCGGAATCTCCCTCCAAGAGTTCCTTCAGATGGACGCTGGTATTTTGGGTGGCGACGTCGTACATCGTCTCGACAATGATATACGTCATTGGCAGCTGGTGGTGGACCGTGTTCATCTTCGCGGCGGTATGGGCGGCGGTCATCGCGCTCATCGTGCTCAACAACAAGGGCAAGATCGACATAGCCAAATTCTTCAACACTCTCAAAGATAAACTGTCAGTAAGGCGGAAGGCGTAAATATGGGACCCGTTGAGATAACAGTTATAGTGTTGGTATCCCTGTTTGTGGTCGCCATGATTGCCGTCATGGTCGCAAGAAAGCTGAAGGGCAAGCCCTCTCTCGGCTCCGATTGCGGGTGCTGTCCCTACAGCGGCAAGTGCGACGGAGCGTGCTCCCACTGCGGTAATACAATGAGCGCAAGCGGGGATGATAAGTCCTCCGAGGTCGATACCTCAAAAGAATGAGGTCATCATAACAGAGACCGAAGCGAAATGGAGCGCGAAGGTCAAATAAAGACATACAGCCATAAAGGCGCGGCAAAACGCGCAATAAATTCTCTCTCTTTTTCAGACAGGCGAAGCGGACGGAATTACCCGTCCGTTTCGTCTTCTCTGTCCCGGGAGACATAAACGAGATAAATTTTTCAAAAAAACGCTTTGTTTTTATTAAAATGTTTGGTAGTATTATATATAAGCAATAATTATGTGGGGCAAATCGCCCGCCGGGAGTGTCTATGAACGAAGCCATAGTCGCAAATATCGCAAAATATGCAAAACTGCTCTACGACAGAAAGTACCTCGAGAGCGGATATATCGCCGTCAAGCACGAAGACGGCATAATGATAACTTCAAGCTCCGCCGACCTTTCAAACATAGGCGAAGCCGACGTCATTTTTGTCAATGACAAAAACATCGAGGCATTCGAGGGCAACTTCCGCGCGGCGGCGGTCATACTGTTCTGCGCGGTCAGGCAGGACAAGAATTCGGGCGCTGCGGCGATAGTCGACAGCGACAGCATCCTTAAGTTCTCATCCAAGCGCTTGCCTCTGCAGCCCATCCTCGACGACCTCGCGCAGGTGTGCGGCGTAAGCGTGAAGTGCGTCTCCAAAAACGTGGCGGCGGAGATAGTCCCCGCGCTTTCGGGGCTGAGGAATTGCTGCCTGCTTCCCGACGCGGGCGCGGTAGTCACGGGCAGAACGCTGGACGAGGTCTTTACGGCGACTCTCGTGCTTGACAAGGCGTGCAACGCGCAACTCCTGGCGGAGGGCAAAGGCGGCACGCAAAGCTTAGGCAAGATACAGGCCATGCTTGAGAGAGTCGTATATCAGCTGAAATACTCCAAGAAGAACCAAAAACAACAAAAGGACGCCGAAGAGCATGTCGCGGACGCTCCCGCGCAGTCCGCGCAAGGTGGCGAGGCCCTCGCGACAGAGCAGGGCGCTGCAAAAGAGGAGAAAGCCTCTGTTGAAGGCGGCGAGCAAGTTGCGGGCGAGGCTCCCGCGGCGGAGGGAGAGCAAGCCTCCTCGGGCAAAGACGTATCAACTTCGGCGGCAGGCGAGGCGAGCGGCGCTCAAAGCGATAATAAAGGCGGCAAACAGCGCGTCAGCGCCATAGTCTCCGACGAGGAGAAAAAGGCGGCGCAGGCCATAAAGGACGCGGGGCTTAAGATGCTGGATGAAAATCTTGTGCAGGGCACTTGGGGCAACATCGCGGTCAAGCTTGACGAAAAGTATATGCTTGCGACCCCGTCGGGCATAGACTACGTGTTGCTGAGGCCGGAGCAGATCGCAAAGGTGGACCTTGACACTCTGGAATGGACGGGCACGGACAAGGCGACAAGCGAAAAGGCGATGCACGCGGCGCTTCTTAATGGCGACATCGGCGCGACGATCCACTCGCATCCCTTCTACGGCTGCATACTTGCCGCCATGAACAAGCCGCTTCCCGTACCCGAGCAGTACAGGGACGTTTTAGGCGACGAGATCCCTTGCGCGGCGGCGGCGCTTCCGGGCACGAAGAAACTTGTCAAGAACATTCTTGCGGCGATAGGCGACGCGCCCGCATGCTTCCTTGCTCACCACGGCGTGATCGCAAGAGGCAAAGACCTTGAGTC
>CANQCC010000109.1 GCA_947589635.1 uncultured Clostridia bacterium
TCCTTCCTTATGACCATGTTGTCCCTGAGGAAATCAAAGCCGAGTTCGTTATTGGTGCAATAGGTGATGTCGCACTTGTACGCCGCCCTCTTCTCGTCTGGGTGCATGTCGTGCAAAATTACGCCCACGCTAAGCCCCATAAACTTGTACACCTTGCCCATCCACGCCGCGTCGCGCGCCGCAAGATATTCGTTGACGGTGACCACGTGCACGCCCTTGCCCGCAAGCGCGTTGAGATAGGCGGGAAGAGTCGCGACAAGCGTCTTGCCTTCGCCGGTGGCCATCTCCGCGATCCTGCCCTGATGAAGCGCTATGCCGCCCATCAGCTGCTCGAAGAAGGGGCGCATTCCAAGTACGCGCTCCGCCGCCTCTCGTACCGCGGCATAGGCGTCGGGCAATATGCCCTCCAACGTTTCGCCCGCGGCGAGCCTGTCCTTTAAGACCTGCGTCTGCGAGGCAAGCTGCGCGTCGTCCATTGCGGAATATTTTTCCGCAAGCTCGTCAATTTTCAGCGCAAGCTTTCTCAGTTTTTTGACTTTCCTGTCGTTTTCATTAAATATCGACATATATTCCCTCTCTATGCAAGCGATTTGCAAGCATATCATTTATAACCGTTTTCTTCGCGCGCGACATGCGCGGCATACATACTATAATAGCGCAACTTGCGCGCTTTGACAAGTCAGTCGTCCTTTTCGAAAGACATTTTCTTTTTGGTTATCGCCGCCGTAAGCACGCACACTTCGCGAGCGCCCGCCTTAAGCAGCACTTTGGCGCATTCGTTGGCGGTAGCGCCCGTCGTGAAGATGTCGTCGATAAGCAAAACGCTGCGCTTCTTCACCTGAGGAAAGCCGCATGTGAACACGCCCTCGAGGTTTTTGGCTCGCTCCGTCCTGCCAAGCCCCTTTTGCTGTGGAGTGTCCTTCACCTTGACAAGCGCGGGGAGCAGGGGCAAGTTGAGCCTTTCCGCCACGTCGCGGGCAAGAAGTTCGGAGTGATTCATGCCTCTCTTTTTAAGCTCCGCGCTCGTCATGGGCACATAGGTCGCGATCTCGGCAAACATATCCCGCCTTAAAAACGTATCCGCCATAAACGCGCCGAGCGTGGAGGCGATGTACGTCTTGCGCCCTATCTTGAACTGATGGATTAGTCTGCGCGCTTCGCCCTCGTACACAAACGCGGACCTGCAGATCTTGAAGTTGCTTTCCGTATCCTGACAGCGCAGACAATATTCGCTCTCGTCGTCGAGGGGCACGCCGCAACAAAGGCAGATGTGATCTCCTATGAGGGGCATATTTCCAAGACATTCGGAGCACAGCCTGTATCTGCCGTCGTTATCAAGCTCCGATAGGCAAAGGTCGCATGTGACGCCCTCGGGAAACAGCGCGGCGCCGAAAGACCTTGCCGCCCCGCCAAAAGTCTTCTTCGCGAAGTCCGAGACCTTTGAGGTCGCGCGCTTCAGCCATGCGGGAGAGCTAATCTTCATATCCGCCTCCGCCGATCTCCTCCTCTATAAGGTTTATCAGCAGCGAGTATCTTCTTGAGGTCTGATTGTTGCGGACCATGCGCCTTACCGTCTCCCTCGCGCCCGATATGACGACAAGCCTTTTCGCGCGGGTCACCGCGGTATACAGCAGGTTTCTTGTTTGCAGCATATAGTTTGCGTCAAGCGCTATGACCACCGCGTCAAACTCGCTGCCCTGCGATTTATGTATGGTTATCGCGTACGCCAATGAAAGCTGATCTATGTCGCCATATTGATAAATCGACACTTTATCATCATCAAAACGCACGGTAAACTGCATTATTTGCACATTTATGCTTTCTATCACGCCAAGGTCGCCGTTAAAGACTCCCGCCCCGCGTTCCACCTTGTTGCCTATGGTCTGAGTCCATTCCTGCTGATAGTTGTTTTGCGTTTGCATTACCTTGTCGCCCTCTCTGAACAGCACGTCGCCGTGGCGCAGTTCTTTTTTGTCGGGCGCGGGAGGATTTATCGCCTGCTGAAGTTCGCGGTTCAGGCTTATCGTCCCGGCAAGGCTGCGCTTCATTGGGCACAGCACCTGAATGTCTCTCGGCTGCATGTTGAGGAAGGAGGGCAGGCGCTTTGTGACAAGCGCGATGGCGCTCTTCATTATCGCCTCGCTTGTGGCGCGCTCCTCAAAGTAGAAGTCGTCGCTCTTGTTGTCGAGGTCGGGCATTTCGCCGCGGTTTATCTTGTGCGCGTTTGGCACGATCTTGCTCTTTTCGGACTGCCTGTATATCTGCGTGAGGTAGCTTACGGTAAATCTTCCGCAGCGGATGAGGTCTCCAAGCACGTTGCCCGCACCCACGGAGGCAAGTTGGTCCTTGTCCCCCACAAGTATAAGCCTCGCGCCGCGTTCGAGCGCTCCAAGCAGCGCCGCAAACACAAATTCGTCCACCATGCTTACCTCGTCGACGATGACCACGTCGAGAGGCAGCCTTGTATACTCGTTATACGTGAAGTGCCCTTCGCCGTTTTTCCAATCGAGGTCGAGCATGCGGTGTATTGTCTTTGCCTCCTCTCCCGTGGCCTGAGACAGGCGCTTGGCGGCGCGACCCGTAGGCGCGCACAGCGCAACCCTCTGCCCAAGGTTTTTGAACAGGCGCAATATGCACTTGACGATCGTCGTCTTGCCCGTACCGGGGCCTCCCGTCACGATATGCACTCCGTTTTCGATGGAGGCGCGCACCGCTTCCTTTTGGTTGGGATGCAGTTCGAATCCCGCCTCTTGTTCAAAGCGGCTGACCTCGAAATCGATGTTTACTCTGAAATCGGACGCCTCTTGTTTAAGTCTGAGCAGGCGCCTCGCTATACTTCTTTCGATCTGGTAGTTTTTCTTAAGCAATATCGCGGCGTGCTCCCCCGTGTCGTATCTGACGAGGTCGCCAAGCAATATCATGTCCGAAAGCGCGTCTTTGACGCGCTGCACGTCGTCTATGCCAAGAAGTTCCGTCGCGGCGGCGATAAGCTCGTCTTCGGGCAGGTAGTTGTGCCCCGACCTTGTCGACGCGTCCTTAAGCACATAGGTTATCGCGGCGCTTATCCTGAAGTCGCTGGTCTTGTCTATGCCAAGCTCTCCCGCGATCCTGTCCGCGGTCGCAAAGCCTATGCCGTCTATGTCGTCGACAAGCATATACGGATTTTTGCGCACGTTGTCTTCCGTCTTGACGTCGTAGATCTTGTATATCCTCAGCGCCATATTGACGGTGATGCCAAGCTCCTGCAAGAACATGATGGCGTCCTGCATTTTTTGCAGCTTGACGTAACTCATGCCGAATTCGGTGGCTTTTTTGAGGGATATACCGCGCACTTTGGCAAGTTCGAAGGGATATTTCATCATCTCGAGGCTGTCCACGCCGAAGCGCGCGACGATCGCCTCCGCCGTGACGGGGCCAAGCCCGTGGATAAGCCCGCTCGCCAAAAACTTTTTTATGCCGTCCAACCTCGACGGCTGAGCGATCTTGACCTTTTCCGCGACGAATTGTTTGCCGTACATGGATTTTTGCTTGAAGGCGCCCTCCACGACGACGACTTGTCCCTCGCTTACGGGAGGAAAGGAGCCGACAACGGTAAAAGTGCCGTCCTCGCCCTTGATGTCGAGCACGGTATATCCCGTTTCGGGACTTTGAAATATGACTGTCCTGACCTCGCCTTTAAGCAGCATTTTAAGCTCCGATGCACGGCGCGGGCGGCGCGCCTTGCGTTCATTTTCAAAAAAACGGCAGAGCTATCCTACCGTCTTTTTTTATCTGTTCAGAAATTGTACTTTTCAAGCGCGGATTTTATCGCTTCCGTCCTGTCCGTCCTCTCCCACGAGAATCCGTCGCGCCCGAAGTGCCCATAGTTTGACGTGCGCCTGTATATGGGTTTATCCAGCCTCAGCGTCCTTATTATCGCAAGCGGGCGCAGGTCGAACACGTCCATGACCACCTTGACAAGCGTATCGTCGTCCACGACTCCGGTGCCGAAGGTGTTTACGTACACCGAGACGGGATGTGACATTCCTATCGCGTAGGCAAGCTGAAGTTCCACTCGCCTGCACACTCCGGAGGCGACAAGGTTTTTGCAGATGTATCTTGCCATATAGCACGCGCTTCTGTCCACCTTGGTCGGGTCCTTTCCGCTGAAAGCGCCGCCGCCGTGCGGGCAAAAACCGCCGTAGGTATCCACAATTATCTTCCTGCCCGTGACGCCGCTGTCGCCCGCGGGACCGCCTATCACAAAGCGCCCCGTCGGATTGATGTATATCTTGGTGTCGTCGTCGATGTACTTTTCGGGGATGGCGGGCTTTATGACCTTGTCGATTATCTCGGCCTCAAGCTCCTCCATGTCGATATCCTCGGAGTGCTGACAACTTACCACGACCGCGTCCACGCGCACCGGCTCGTCGTCGACGTATTCCACGGTGACCTGAGCCTTGCCGTCGGGGCGGAGCCAACCAAGTTCCCCGCTCTTTCTGACGTCGGCAAGTCTCTTGGTCAGCGCGTGCGCAAGCATGATGGGAAGAGGCATAAGCTGAGGAGTCTCGTCCGTCGCATAGCCGAACATCATTCCCTGATCGCCCGCGCCCGTCCTGTCAAGCTCGTCCACGCCGTTGTCATCCGAGGCGTTGTCCACGCCCATGGCGATATCGTGCGACTGCTCGTCAATGGAGCTGAGCACCGCGCACGTCTTATAGTC
>CANQCC010000110.1 GCA_947589635.1 uncultured Clostridia bacterium
TCAGGGCGTGGAGGCGCAGACGCTTTCAAACGTCTATCTTGCGCTTGAAAACAATCTGGAAATTTTGCCCGTCATCAACAAGATCGACCTTGCTTCAGCAGACCCCGACGCCGTAAAACTTGAGATAGAGGACATAATCGGCATAGATACGGAGGGCTGTCCTCTCGTCTCGGCAAAAGAGGGCATAGGCATTGACGAACTGATCTCACAGATAATAGAAAAACTTCCCGCGCCTTCGGGAGAGGATTCCGCGCCCCTCAAAGCGTTGATTTTCGACAGCTTTTACGACAACTACCGCGGCGCAATATCCATGGTCAGGCTTATGGACGGCAGCGTCAAGGCGGGGGATAAAATCAAGATGATGTCCACGGGCAAGACCTTCGAGGTGGTGGAAGTGGGCTACTTTTCGCCGGATATGCGACCCGCAAGCGTGCTTACGGCGGGAGAGGTCGGCTATATTGCCGCAAGCGTCAAGAACGTCGGGGATACAGCCGTCGGCGACACGATCACCAAGGCGGACAATCCCGCGCCGCATGCGCTTCCCGGCTATAAAAAGGCGACGCCTATGGTCTATACGGGCGTTTTTCCCGCAGACGGAGCAAAGTATGACGACCTTAAAGAGGCGCTTTTGAAACTTCAGCTCAACGACGCGTCCTTAAGTTTCGAGCCCGAAGTGTCCACCGCGCTCGGATTTGGATTCCGCTGCGGATTTTTGGGACTTCTGCACATGGAAATTATTGAGGAGAGGTTGGAGCGCGAGTTTGACCTCGACCTCATCACGACCGCGCCAAGCGTCAGCTATATCGTCACAAAGACAAACGGCGAAAAACTTACCATCGACAACCCCACCGCGTTGCCGCCTCAGACCGAGATCGCCTATATCGAGGAGCCCGTCGTCAAGGCGACGCTGTACACGCCTCCGGACTATGTCGGCCCCATAATGGAGCTGTGCCAGGGCAAACGCGGCATATTTATAGATATGTCCTACATCGACCCCACCCGCGTGCAGATCATATACAGAATGCCGCTCAACGAGATAATATACGACTTTTTCGACAGTCTGAAGTCACGCACGCGCGGATATGCCTCTCTTGACTACGATATGGACGGATATATGAAGAGCGACCTCGTGCGCCTCGACATGATGATAAACGGCGAGCTGTGCGACGCGCTCAGCATAATCGTGCACAAGGACAACGCCTACTCAAGAGGGCGGGGCATAGCGGAAAAACTTAAGGAAGTCATACCTCGCCAACTTTTCGAGATCCCCATTCAGGCGACGATAGGCGGGAAAATAATCGCGCGCGAAACGGTCAAGGCGTACAGAAAGGACGTGCTTGCAAAGTGCTACGGCGGCGACATCACCCGCAAAAAGAAACTGCTTGAAAAACAAAAAGAGGGCAAAAAACGCATGCGCAAGGTAGGCTCCGTCGAGGTCCCCAGCGAAGCGTTTATATCCATTCTTAAGATTGACGATTAAATTTATCCGATTAGAATGCCGAAAAGTTATCTTTTATAATGCTATTGCCATATGGAAATTTACATTCACTTGCCTTTTTGCAAGTCTAAATGCCAATATTGCGACTTCAATTCCTACGCGTGCAAGGACGACGCGCTTATATATACCTATTTTGCCGCGCTGATAAGGGAGATCCGCTTTGCGGCGACAAGCTACGGACAGAGCAAAATAGATACCGTATATATCGGCGGAGGCACTCCAAGCATGCTCGACGCGGGCAAGATAAAGAGCGTATGCAAGGCGCTTAAAGAAAGTTTCGATCTAAGCGCCGTCAAAGAGTTTTCAATAGAGGCAAACCCCGAAAGCATAACCGAAGATAAACTCGCCTCATACAGTGAGGTCGGCGTCGATAGGATAAGCATAGGCGTGCAAAGCCTCGACGACCGCAACCTGAAGAGCGTGGGCAGACTTCACGACAGCGCGACCGCGCTTGAAAAGATAAAACTTGCGGGCAAATATTTCGACAACGTCTCGGCGGATGTGATAATCGGACTGCCATATGACTCCGCGGAGGGGATAAGCCGCGAGATAGGCGCGCTTGCTCCGCTTGTAAAGCATATGTCCGTATATCAGCTTACGCTTGAGGAGGGCACTCCCCTCAAAAAGCGCGTCGACGAGGGCAAAGTATGGCTGCCGAGCGACGACGAAGTGGCGGATTATCAACTGCTTGTCACAAAGATACTCGGCGAGCACGGCTTTGAACGCTATGAAATATCCAACTATGCGAGGCAGGGTTACGCCTCCCGCCATAACATGGGCTATTGGATGGGGGAGGAATATCTCGGCTTCGGAGCCGGCGCGCACTCGATGGTGCGCTCGGACGGGGGAAAGAGGCTTTCCGCTCAGGTGCGCTTTGCAAATCCCCGCGACCTCAACGCGTATATAGGCGGCGTAAATTGCGCGCCCGCGTACGATAAGATCCCGCGCGCGGAGATGAGTGTGCAAAACGAGCGGGAAATCATCAGCGAACGCATAATGCTCGGCTTGCGC
Organism: uncultured Clostridia bacterium; assembly: GCA_947589635.1. Lineage (GTDB taxonomy): Bacteria > Bacillota > Clostridia > Christensenellales > CAG-917 > CAG-475. The sequence continues at coordinate 2,510 of CANQCC010000110.1, forward strand.
ACCTCTAAAGGCGTGGACGAAAAACTTCTTGAGGGCAGGGTGCCGCCCGAACTTGAGCAATTTTTCGAGAGGAAGGCGGGAAGGGCTTCGCTTACTCCGCGCGGAATGGAGGTTATGAACGGCATATTGCTCAGGATACTGTAAATTTTTTAAGTTTACAGGTCTCTTTTAAGCGGCAAAACGCGGTTTGTACGGCGAAAAAGGAAAGCGTTTACGCATTTCAAATATTTTCTCAAAAAATTTGAAAATTTGTGTCAAATATGATTGCGCTTTTTTTGCAGGTTTGCTATAATTTACCCGTATCCAGCGATCTCAGCGGAGGAAATATGTCACCTGATTTCTCAGTTTTCGGGGAGACTCCAAGCGCGCCGATAGCGCTTATAGCAACTCCCGGTGCAGAAGAACTAGCCGAACTCATCGACAAACAGCTCATCAAACTTTTTAACGAATCGCACCTCGGCAAAAAGCTTAAGAAGAATACTTTTTTGCTTGACGCCGACTGTCCGCGCTTCACAAACGGCGACGCTAAAGGCATTGTGCACGAAACTGTTCGCGGCAAAGATTTGTATATCATTTGCGACCCGGGCAATCACGGCGTGACTTACAAGATGATGGGCAAAGAGGTCCCGCTTGCTCCGGACGAGCATTTTGCAAACCTCAAGCGCATAATCTGCGCCTGCACGGGCAAGCCTTATCGCATAACCGTCATCATGCCCATGTTGTACGGCGGAAGACAGCATCGCCGCAACGCAAGAGAATCCCTCGACTGCGCCATGATGTTGCAGGAGCTCAACAGTATGGGCGTAAGCGACATAATCACCTTCGACGCGCACGACCCCAGAGTGCAAAACGCCGTGCCGTTTATGGGGTTTGACAACTATTTTGCGCACTATCAGATACTAAAACAGCTTGTCAAACATTTTCCCGAGGTGCAGCTTGACAAAAACCACATGATGGTCATCTCTCCCGACGAAGGCGCAATGACCCGCAACGTCTATTATGCCTCCGTGCTTGGGCTTGACCTTGGCATGTTCTACAAGAGGCGCGACTATTCCACAATAATCAACGGCCGCAATCCCATCGTCGCGCACGAATATATCGGCAGTCCCGTCATGGGCATGGACGTCTTTGTCGCGGACGATATGATCGCGACGGGCGACTCAATCCTCAAGCTTGCGCGCGAGATTAAAGAAAAAGGCGCTCAGCGCGTCTTCCTTGCGGCGACGTTCTCGCTCTTCACCGAGGGCGTGGAAAAGTTCAACAGAGCGTATGAGGAGGGCGTCTTTGACGCGGTGCTGTCCACGAACCTCACCTATCGCATACCGGAGCTTGCAAGTTGCGAGTGGTTTATGGAGGCGGATATGTCAAAATATATCTCCTTTATAATCGCCGCGGCAAACTTCAACGAATCTGTGTCCAACTTGCTCGACCCCTCGCAGAAGATAAAGGAGCTTGTTGAAAAACACCTTAACAACAAATAAGGAGAAAAAATGAAACTCACCTGGTTGGGACACTCGTCCTTCAAACTTGAAGAAAGCACGGGCACAACCATCGTTACAGACCCGTACTTCGAGGCCAACGTCGGATACGCCATGCCCGAAGTCAGCGCCGATATCGTGACGGTGTCGCACTCGCACGGCGATCACAGCGCGATAAAGCTTGTCAAGGGCAATCCTACCGTCATCAACCGCGTCGGCGCATATGAAATTGGCGGCGTGCATATCCTTTCAAGGCGCACTTTCCACGACAACGTCAAGGGCGCGAAGAGGGGAGAGAATCTTGTCTTCAAATACCGCATGGACGGCGTGGACCTCTGCCATATGGGCGACATAGGCGAGGATTGCAACGCCATTTTGGTGGAATCGCTTATGCCTGTCAACGTGCTGATGATCCCCATCGGCGGCACCTACACGGTGGACGCTGCCGAGGCAAAGGAATACGTCGACAAGATAATGCCCGATTTTGTCATCCCGATGCACTATAAAACCAAAGATTGCGACATGGACATAGACAAACTTTCGGAGTTTTTGAACCTCTTCGACGACGAAAACATCATCGAGGTGGAAGGCTCCTCGGTAGAGTTTGATCGTGCCGATTTTGATGGAGAAAACACAAGGGTGCTTGTGCTTGAGAAGCCTCAAGCATAAAAAAATCGGCTTCGTG
>CANQCC010000111.1 GCA_947589635.1 uncultured Clostridia bacterium
ACAAGGGTGCTTGTGCTTGAGAAGCCTCAAGCATAAAAAAATCGGCTTCGTGCCGATTTTGATGGAGAAAACACAAGGGTGCTTGTGCTTGAGAAGCCTCAAGCATAAAAAAATCGGCTTCGTGCCGATTTTGATGGAGAAAACACAAGAGTGCTTGTACTTGAGAAGCCTCAAGCATAAAGGCGCGAATGTATAAAAACATTTCAGCCTGACAGGAAACATTACAGTCGTTCGTCGCGGGCATCGGCTTTAAGCGGTCGCTCGGATGGACAAAACACTGCTTTGGCAGTAATTCGTCCTTGCGCGACTTTACGCGCAACGCGGATAGACTCATATCGAAACATTTCCCGATAAAGCCAAAGCATTCACTTATATTCGACATATTTCGTCCCTTCACGGGCGGCGAATGTGTATGAGAAAATTGATACAATTTTCCTTATAGTAAACAAAAAATATATCGATAAATTTAAGGAGTATTTTTTATGGACGAGAAAGAAGGCATGAAAAAATACAACGTAGAAGAGCTGCAACTTAAAAGCATTTTCGAAATGCGCGCTCTTGCCAAACAAGCGGGCGTATCCGCGCCCACAAAGCTCAACAAAGACGTGCTGATAGATTATGTCTATCGCATTTCCAACGGCTTGATGGACCCTCCCAAGGCGCCTCGCCGCGGCAGACCCAGAAAGTCCGAAGCCGCAATCATTGCCGAGGAAACCACAATTTATAACGGCAATCAGAACGAGGTCAAAAAGAATGAGGCCCAAAAGAAAGATGGCGAAAAGTACGACTCTGAAGTTCAGCCTCAATCGCAACCTCAACAGCAGCGCAGCGAAAACCACAAACCCGACATCACGGTCACATATCGTCCGTACAAGTTTGAGGAGGGCGAAAGCCATATTGACAGAACGCCTACCCGCAAACCCGTGCGCACGTCGGTTCTGCGCGACGCTCCCGATTCGCCCGATCAGATAAGAGAGGGCTATCTTGAAGTCAATCCCGACGGATACGGCTTCTTGCGCGTCAAGAACGGCGAGTTCCACGACATGGACGCATATGTAAGCTCCGCAAAGATAAAACAATTTGCGCTTCGTCGCGGCGACTATGTCAAAGCCGTGTGCAAGACCGTGCAGGAAAACAGACCCGCCGCGGTGTTCCAGGTCACGTCCATAAACGGAGAATCTCCGCTGAGTATGGCAAAGCGCCCCAACTTTGACGAGATGGTCCCCATCTATCCCAACGAGCGCATCCGCCTCGAGCGCGGGCAGCGCGACTATGCGACAAGGTGCATTGACCTCGTATCGCCTATAGGCAAGGGGCAGAGAGGAATTATAGTTTCGCCTCCTAAGGCGGGCAAGACGACGCTCCTCAAGATGATCGCAAGTTCCATCGCGGAAAATTATCCCGACGTCGAGCTCAAGGTGCTGCTCATCGACGAGCGCCCCGAGGAAGTCACGGATATGCAGCGCTCCATCAAGGGCGAAGTTGTGTATTCCACCTTTGACGAGCTTCCCGAGCATCACACCAAGACTGCGGAACTTCTCCTCGACAGGGCAAAGCGCCTTGTGGAAATGGGCAAGGACGTCGTCATCTTGCTTGACAGCCTGACAAGACTTGCGCGCGCATATAACCTGACTATCCCGCCTACGGGCAGAACGCTTTCGGGCGGCATAGACCCCGGCGCGTTGCACACCCCCAAGCGCTTCTTCGGCTCAGCGCGTAACATCGAGCACGGCGGCTCGCTCACCATCATCGCGACCGCGCTCATCGATACGGGCAGCCGTATGGACGACGTCATCTTTGAGGAGTTCAAAGGAACGGGCAATATGGAGATCCATCTTGACCGCAACCTCTCCGAAAAGCGCATCTTCCCGGCCATCGACCTCGCCAAGAGCGGCACGAGAAAGGAAGAACTATTGCTCACTCCGTCCGAGCTTGAGGGCACTTGGGCGATCCGTCGCTTGCTTGCGGGCGCAAACAACGTGGACGCAACCTCCAACCTCATTGGTATGCTTGTCAAGTCCGCAAACAATAAGGAGTTTATCGAGCAACTCAACCTGCAGCTCAGGCAATATCAGAAGGAAGGGTACAGCGTTCGCTCAAACAAATTGAACTGAGAAGGCAATTTTTGCCGCAATATGGCAAGATAGAAAAATTTGTCGCAAAAAATATTCAAAATCGACAAATTAACGCTTGTCAAATCGACCCCGATAAGATATAATCTTCTCGTTGGGTTTGAGAGGGGAACTCTCTTGTACAGTTGAGGGAAATGGTTTTGTTGTCCATTCTCTCAACTGCAAAGCCCCTATGATGTGGACAGCGCTTGCAAAAGCGCGTTTATATTCAAGAGAGGTATAGTCCCCCAATCGCCATAAATTTAATACATTTTGGAGAAGTCGCCTAGTTTGGTCGAGGGCGCACGACTGGAAATCGTGTAACCGTCAAAAGCGGTTCAAGAGTTCGAATCTCTTCTTCTCCGCCAGCAAGAACCTAAAACCAAACTGTTTTAGGTTCTGTTTTTTCGCCGTCAGATAAGAGAGATTCGCGGACGCTCAAATTGAGCGTCCTCCTGCCTGAGGCAGGAACTCTTGAACGTTCAAGACTGACCCTGCGCTTTCGAGAGCAAGCTCTCTCGCTTGCTATTACGGCAGCTCTGCTGCCTACGAACTCTTCTTCTCCGCCAGCAAGAACCTAAAACAAAACTGTTAAAGTCGGTTTTAGGTTTTTTATATCTCGAAATAAAATGTAATATTGGTGAAAACATGCGTTGAGTGAATTTTTGATAATTATGTAGGATTGCCATTTGATTTAAACAAAGTTTTTGGGGGAGAATTTAGGTGTTGACCGTATGGAAGAGGGTATGATATAATCTACTGAGTAGGGAGGATCGAAATGAAAATCATTATAAGGCAAAAATATTTTACAATAGGCAATAAGTTTGCGCTCACCGATGAGAACGAGCGCCCGATTTTGTATGCGGAAGAGCAGATTTTCAAACTGCTCGCCAATCTTGACATATTCAGCCTGTCCGACGCGTTGCTGTATCACATGCAGGCGAAAATGATGCACTTTTTCAGCTACTTTGAGATTTCCAACGGACTTGGGCAAGTAGTTGGCTATATTGACGAGCGCGCGCACATGCCGGGCTTCCGTCGCGCAAAAATGGAAGTGGACGGGATGACCTTCAAAATCAAGGGCGGCCCCATCCACATGAAGACGGTCGTCAAGGACGAAAATGGGAAGTGGGACAAAAAGCATCCGATCGTGACCTCCAAGAAGAGGCTTATGCGCGTCGCAGACACCTATGTTGTCGACGTCGACGAAAGCAGAATAGAGCCTGCAATTGGCGCTATGATAGCGCTTTGGTACGACAAGGTGCGCCATAAGAAGCATTAAGTCGGCAGACGCTCGGCAATGCCGGACGTTTGTTTATAATGAAAAACTACGTGAATTTTTTTTGTTGGGCTTAGTATTCTTTGGAAGTTAAAAAATAATTTTACCCGCCGGAAGTTAAAGGTCGTAATTTCTGCATGGCGATAATGATCTCACGCAGGAAGATGATAATTGTAGCGGGGGGGAAGGGAATAAGCTATAATTAAAGGCCGCCACACAGGCGACCTTTAACATAACTTAAGTCAACATATATTACCACAAATCATCGTTTCTGACAATGGAGGCGCCTTGTGCCGCGCGAGCGATGGCGTCGATGCCTTTCTTTGCGGAATCCTTAGTGGCATAGCCGTCGTTGGTCGTTGCGACTATGTTGTTGTTGGACGCGCGCAGTCTGAGGCGGAACTCGTTTTTGTTGTCCTCATAGATTTCCCACTTGGGCAGCTTTTGCACGACAGGATTCTTGAGCGTCTGGTCTTCGATGGGCGCCGTAGCGGCGTTCTTCATGACGCTCTGGATGCCGATCTTGCAGGACGACTGATCTTTGTAGGGGGAGCCGCCGGGAACGGCAAGCACTCTCTTGTTGGACGAATAGAGCTTGTAAGTAAAGTTGCCTTTATCCGTCTTTTTGATGACGAATTTGCCATGTTGCGGCTGATTGGGATCGCCTTCGACAAGGACTTTTTCTTCTTCGACTTCGTTTACCACTTTCTTTTCCTCCTTTTTAGCGGCAGTTTTCTTTGTTTCGGTTTCGGGAGCGGGAGCGGCTTTTGCCGTAGCTTTCTTAGCTGCGGGTTTAGCTTCTTCCTTCGCGGGTTCGGCCTTCTTAGCGGGAGCCTTCTTGGTTGCCGGCTTAGCTTCCTCCTTTACAGGCTCCGCTTTCTTGGCGGGAGCTTTCTTCGCGGCGGGCTTTTCCTCTTCCTTAGCAGGTTCGGCTTTCTTTGCCGCAGTCTTCTTGGCTGCGGGTTTAGCCTCTTCCTTTGCAGGTTCAGCCTTCTTAGCGGGAGCTTTCTTAGCCGCGGGCTTCTTTTCCTCCGCAGGTTTTTCCGCTTGTTCGCTCTTCTTGGGAACGGCGGCGATAGGCGCTACCGCCCAGATATCCTCAACTCTGGTGCGATTGACGGCGGCCTTCTTGGCGGGAGCGGGTTGTTCTTCGGCGGGTTGTTCTGCCGCAACTTCCTCTTCGCGCTCCTCTTCGGCCTCAACGGGGGCAGGGGACGTCTCTTGCGGAGTTTCGGGAGTTTCTTCAACTGCCGTCTCTTCTTCGGCT
>CANQCC010000112.1 GCA_947589635.1 uncultured Clostridia bacterium
GATGCCATGAAATATTACGACATCACGCGCGAAGTCTACGAGAGGGAGCTTAAAAAAAACGACGAGCGGCTTGCGGGTTTTCACAACAACTACGCGACGGCGCTTGCGGACCTTGGGGACTTTGAGGGCGCAAGAAGGCACTATCTCGCCGCGCTGGACATCCTCAAAGCGAATGGCAACGTCAACGAGACAGCGATAACTTATGTCAACCTCGCCAAACTTTACGACGACGAGGCGAGGGCAAACGGCGCCGACGGGAGCGATAAGACGGACGAGTATATCGAGCTTGCCTATTCCGCGCTCACAAGCGGGGGCGCCGTTCCGGACGGGCCGCACGCAAACGTCTGCAAAAAGTGCGCGGACGCCTGCGGATATTACGGATTTTTCCTCTACAAAAAGGAGCTTGAGGATAGGGCGAGAGAGATATATCGCGCCAACGGCGGCGAGCTGTGAACAATAGGCGAAGTAAAATAATAAATAATGCGATTTTTTTCAAAATATAATGTTTATGTGTTCAAAACGCGCATATAAACATCGGATAGAGATATGAAAGGACTTGAAGCGGCAAGAAAATTTTATGACGAAGCGGGCAAGGCTATGATAGCCGAAAACTTTCCCGAATACGCCTCTCGCATAGCGGTCGGGCTGTGCGGGCACGGTTCGGAATGCTTCGGCTTTGACGACGACATCTCCCGCGATCACGACTTCGAGACGGGCTTTTGCATGTGGCTCACCCGCGAGGACGAGGCGCAGATAGGTTTCAGGCTTACGCGCGCTTACAATAAGCTGAAAGAGGAGTACGCGCCCCTCGGCAGCAAGCATAAAAGCGTGCTTGGCGCAAACTCGCAAGGCGTGCAGACCATAGGCGATTTTTACCGCAGGTACACGGGCGGCGAGGGCGCTCCGTCTTCGCTTATAGAGTGGCTGTATACGGATTCGGATTATCTGGCGGAGGCCGTAAACGGCGAAGTGTTTCGGGACGACCTCGGCGAATTTTCAAGGATAAGAGAGGAAATTTTGCACGGCATGCCCGAGGACGTGCGCCTCAAAAAACTTGCGGCTATGCTTGTTAGGATGGCGCAGACGGGGCAATATAACTATCCGCGCTGTCTCGCGCATGGAGAGGAGGGGGCGGCGATGCTCGCGCTTTCGGAGTTTGTGAAATGCGCCGCGCAGACGATATTTTTGCTCAACCGCCGCCATTGCCCATACTATAAGTGGACGCTCCGCGCGCTTGGCGAGCTGCCCATACTCGGCGAGCTTGCCTCTCCCCTCGAGTTTTTGCTGACCGCCGACAACGACCCTCAGGGCCGCAAGGTCAAGACGGAGATAGTCGAGGATATAGCCCACGCCATCATAAAGGAGCTGGACGTGCAAAACCTCGCGCACCTCGAGGGCAATTATTTGGAACCGTACGGGTACGCCATTCAAAAGCAAATAAAAAGCGCGGAACTAAGAAATATGCACATTTTGGTTGGATAACTTTTCCGTTGCAAAAAAGGCCGCATAAATGCAAAGTCAGGACCGCCGGCTAAGTTGGGGCCCTGACTTTTAACACTTTTGTTTTTTGGTAACGACGTTAACATATCGTCGCGAGGCCTTAAGATTCTACTTTCCGAAATGGGATTATTTTAATGCTTTGAGTTGCGCTTTTGCGCGCTTTACGGCGGAGCGCATGATAATCCCCGTGTAGGTGCCGTTAATAAGATAGCATTTGACCTCGTGAAAGACGGCGTAGAAGGCGCATTTCAGGTCGCACTTTGGGGAGACGGGATATTTTGACTTGTATGTTTCGTACAATCTGAATGCGTTGCCCGTCAGGTTGGAAAGCTGAAAGAGCTCATACTCTCTGTCCGCGTACATGGAATCGAGCGGGTCTATAAATCCGACAAGCTCAAACGGCTTTTTTGTCATTATGTTCATCACGTTGGCGTCGCCGTGGATAAGGCACGCCTCTTTCACCTCGCCATCGAATATATAGTCGTAATTTGCCCACAGCGCTTTCATCGTGTCATAGATATATTTTTTCAGGCGCCCCTCCTCATGCAGTTTTTCGGCGCCTTGCATTATCTTTTGCGCATAGGGGAAGTAAAAGTCCTGCCACGAATCGTATTGAGGGTCGAGGATGTCGCCGAATTTTGGCGAGGTATGACTGTGCAGCTTTATAAGCGCGTCGCATACGGCGTCCGCAAAGCGCTGTTTTTGCCTTCGCGGCTTGAAAAGCAGCGCGAAGTTTGTGAAAGAATCGTGCCCTTCTATGAGCTCCATACCGAAACATTCTACTTGCGAGCCGTCCCGCTTGAGGCGCACAAAATACACCTCGGGCGTCTTGACGGGGCAATATTTGCGTAAGATCTTAAGCTCTTCCGCTTCCTTTTCGCACAGGCCGTCGCGCAAAAACGCCTTGACGACAAGCGCTTTGCCATCGATATCCACTTTGAACGCGCGCCCGAACGACCCTCCGCCAAGATATTTGATGTGGCTTGGTCCCTTGCCGTAAACGTCCTTTACGACATCCGAAATTTGACTCTTTTCGATTTTCATAAGGCACCTCGAAAAGTTTTACTTGTTGAGTTCGGCGGCGAGCAGAAGTTTGTAGAAGGGCGCGATGGAAGTAAATTGCTCCGCGAGGTAGGCGGGCAGGGAGTCGCTCATAAGCAGGTCATAGTCTGTGCTGTCGGCGCTGACGCCTATGTTGGAGCGGCAAAGCAGGGTTCTTGCCTCGGGCGGGTAGTCGTCGTATGCGGACGTCTTGAGCATGTCGCCGTAGACTTGAAACACGCTTGTCTTTTTCAGGCAGCGTTTTGCCGCCAGATATTCCTTGGAATTGTCCATGATGAGGCGGCGGAAACTTTTCATAGCCGACGGGGACGCCTGATAATAGCCGCAACCGAAGGAAAATTTGTAGGGCGACACCTCAAAATAAAATCCCGGCAGTCCCTCGTACATCTTTTTGTCCCGCGCGAATATAAGCCAGCAATGGTCGCGATATCTGTACCCGTCCGTGGCGTAGCGCATGTCGCGATATATGCGGGATATGCTTCTGTCCACCTTCGGCTCGCAGATAAGTTCGCCGTCGATAGCCTTAAGCGCAGGGGTCAGCGCGACGACAAGCTCCTTCATGGGATTTATCAAAAACTCCTCATAATCGTCCTTGTGAGCCTTGTACCAATCTGGGGAGTTTTCTTTGTGGTTATAATATAAAAAGTCAAGCGTACGCTGAGTGAACATTGCCTTTTAACCTCACAATGCGAAGTTTATCATGCCATATTGCGCGCATAAAGCGCCTGTTTGGTAATTTTTGCGTTTCAGTTGAACAGCGATACCAATGTGCTTTCCACTATGTTACGCATGGCGGCGTAGTCTATGTAGGGGTGATGGTCAAACACATATTCGTGCGAGAATGATTGCACTATATCCATGGCGAAATGCACGCGCTCGTTGAGATTCGGCGCGGATATGCCGAGGCTTGCAAGCTTTGCGACTATCTTAAGCGTTATGTCGTCTTCAAGCTGAATAAAGCGGGAGTTGACCTCCTCGTCGGAGTGGGACATGCTGTGCAGCGCCTCGTGAATGTTGGCGTTTTTTTGATGGATCTGCGTGGCACGGGTAAGCACTTCGCACGCGAGCGCCCTCATATCCACGGGGGAGGACAGGCTGTTCATAAGCTCGATAACCGGAGAAAACGCCCTCTCCACATATATGGCAAGCACGTCGAGCAAAATATCGCGCTTGTCCTTGAAATAGCCGTATACTATGCCCGTCGACACTCCCGCGCGCTTTGCGATCTGCGCCGTGTTTGTGGAGTAGTAGCCGACTTCGCTGAAAAGCTCGTACCCGGCGCGCACTATCTTATTTTTCTTTTCTATGGAGCGCTCCTGTTTGGGCTCTCTTATATCTTTCGCCATTTTTCCTCCGCGGCGGCCGTAGTCAGGCGCCGTATCGTAGTATATAAAGCGTTATACCATATATAAATATACAATATTTAAGGCGATTTGGCAAGCCGAAAATGCGAATGTGAAAAAAGTTTCGGATTTTTTGTCAAAATCAGTTGACTTAAGCACTTTATGGTGATATCATCATATCGTCGAAAACATGAAATAAATTTCATATTCACAGCATAGGATATGAAAGAGGAGAGAATTTATGCCGCTTGTTGTTGCGCCCATAGGAAGACAGCTGAGGATAGTAAAGATCATGACCGATGACAAGACAAAAAAGCATCTTGAAAATTTGGGGATAACGATATCCTCGACCATCAGCGTCATCTCTCAGAGCGGGGGCAGCACCATCTGCATGGTAAAGGACGGAAGGCTTGCGCTCGACAAGTACATCGCGACCAAAATACTTGTGGCATAAGGAGACAAAAATGCTTAAACTCTTCAAAAAGAAGACTGCGGACGCCCCGGCTCCCGAAGAGGAGCGCGTGGACGCCGTCATTGCGCTTGACAGGTTTGACATAGGGCAGTCTGGCGTGATCAGAAGCATAGGCGGCGACGGCAAGATACGTCGCAGGCTTTTCGACATGGGGGTCACTCCCGGCGCGAATGTGTATCTCCGCAAAAGGGCGCCCCTCGGCGATCCCATCGAGGTGACT
>CANQCC010000113.1 GCA_947589635.1 uncultured Clostridia bacterium
TCGCATTTACCAAGACGTCTGCCCTCGAAGTCAAAAATGCTCATGGTTTGCTATTTTTTGTGCTTGGGTTTCGCGGCCTTTGCCGCGTTGCTTGTATTGTCGCTCGTCCTTTACACATGTAAAGGAGTTATTGTTCTATATTAAGCGGGACGGTGGCTTTGGCGTCGAGGGAGAGCGGCGACGAGTCGGCTCCGCTTTTTATCAGGAAGTATGCCGCAGAGCCTATCATCGCCGCGTTGTCCGTACAATAGCAAAGTTTGGGATAGTACACTTCGCAGCCCTGCTTTTTCATATCGTCAAAGCGCGCGCGAAGGAGCGCATTTGCGCTTACGCCTCCCGCGACGGCGAGTTTTTTTATGCCCGTGCGCTTTGAGATGAGGGATACCATATCCACAAGCTGATCCACCGCGGCCTGTTGAAAACTTGCGGCGATGTCCGCCCTCGGCAAGGGCTGTCCGCCCTGCTCCAGCTTGTGCGCGAGGTTGATGACAAACGTCTTAAGCCCGCTGTAGCTGAAGTAAAGTTCCTCCTCATGCCTGACCTTCGGCATATCGAATATCGGCTTGCCCTCTTGCGCGAGTTTTTCTATCTCGGGGCCGCCGGGATAGGGCAAGCCGAGCACTCTTGCAACCTTGTCAAACGCCTCGCCCGCCGCGTCGTCCCTGCTTGAGGCAAGCAAGGATATTTTTTCGTACTCCTCCACCTTGACCACCGCAGTATGCCCTCCGCTTGCGAGCAGGCAGAGGTAGGGCGGCTCGAGCGAGCTGTCGATATAGTTCGCCGCTATGTGCCCCTTGATGTGCGATATGCCAAACAGAGGTTTCCCCCATGCGTAGGCAAGCGCCTTTGCAAAGTTTACGCCCACAAGCAGCGCGCCGATAAGTCCCGCGCCGTACGTGACCGCGACCGCGTCAATTTGATCCTTGTCCACGCCCGCCTTTGCCATCGCCTCTTTGACGACGTTCTCTATGGCGAGAGTGTGATTGCGGCTTGCGATTTCGGGCACGACGCCGCCGAAACGACGGTGTATTTCTATCTGCGTTGCGATGACGCTTGACAACACCTGCCTGCCGTTTTTTACGACGGCGCAAGCGGTCTCGTCACAGCTTGATTCGATCGCGAGCACGGTTATATCTTGTTTGTCAAAAAGTGCGTTCATTTGTCCGAAACCGATGTTTAAGCGCCTGTTTTGTGCGCTTAAAGTTGTTGTTTGGTTGTTTATTGCAATTTCTTCCGCCACGATCAAAGCGACGCGGAAGATGTCATTTTTGTATGGAGCTGAGCTTCAGATATTCGTTGATGAAGCCCTCGAGGTCTCCGTCCATGACCGCCTGCACGTTGCCCGTCTCGTAGTTGGTGCGGTGGTCTTTGACCATGGTGTAAGGACAGAACACATAACTCCTTATTTGGCTGCCCCACTCTATTTTTTTGAGCTGTCCGCTTATGGCGGCCGCCTCTTCTTCGCGCTCGCGCTCCTTCTTTTCTATCAGTTTGGAGCGCAGCATCTGAAGGGCGACTTCCTTGTTTTGGATCTGGCTGCGCTCGTTCTGGCAAGCGACTATAATGCCCGTTGGGATGTGGGTTATGCGGATGGCGCTTTCCGTCTTATTGACGTGCTGTCCGCCCGCGCCGCCGCTGCGATAGGTGTCTATCTTCAGGTCTTCGGGGCGAATTTCTATTTCGGAAGTGTCTATTATCTCGGGCATGACCTCAAGCGAGGCAAACGACGTATGCCGCCTTGCGTTGGCGTCAAAAGGCGATATGCGCACAAGCCTGTGCACTCCCTTTTCCGCCTTGAGATAGCCGTAGGCGTTGTCGCCCTCCACCCTGAAGGTCACGCTTTTTATGCCCGCCTCGTCGCCCGCGAGATAGTCAAGCTCGGTATATGTCCAACCCGACCTCTCCACAAAGCGCGTGTACATCCTGTACAGCATAGAGCACCAGTCCTGCGCCTCCGTGCCGCCCGCGCCCGCATGCAAAGTGAGTATGGCGTTGAGGCTGTCGTACTTGCCGCTTAAAAGCGTGGCGAGGGACAGTCCTTCCACCTGCTCCGCAAGCTCGTCCACGGATTGCACAAGCGCGGCGTCGTCCTGCTCGTTGGCTTCAAGTTCGACGATATCGACAAGTTCTATCGCGTCGTTTATTCGCGCGAGCATCTTCTCGAATTTTTCGAGTTTGCTTAAGATCTGGCTCATCTCCTTGGAGACCTTGCGAGCGTTGTCGGCGTCCTCCCAGAATCCGTCAGAGTTTTGCTGCGCGGCGAGTTCGTCCGCGCGCGCCCTGAGTTTTGTGGGATTTATACTTTCATACGCGCGGGTCATCTCCGCAAGCATATCCTTAAGTCTGTTTCTTACGCTGTTATAATCAAGCATATCTTCTCCGTTAAGCGTCCTTTCCGCAGCATTTTTTGTATTTTTTGCCCGAACCGCAAGGGCACGGGTCGTTGCGCCCGACCGCCTTATGGCTGACTTTCGCTTTTGCCTTGGCGGCGGCGACGCTTCTTGACACGGTGGGATTTTCTCCGTCGCCGAATTCCACGCGCACTTTAAGCAAAATGGACGCGGTTTCGGTGTGTATCCTGTTTACCATGTCGTCAAACATATCCCAACCTTCCTGCCTGTAGGCGATGACGGGGTCGCGCTGTCCGTATCCGCGCAGGCCTATGCCTCGCCTCAGCGCGTCCATGGCGTCGATATGATCCATCCACTTTGCGTCGACCACTTTAAGCAGCACCGTCCTTTCCACTTCGCGGAAGTCTCTGCCGTGTTCTGCGCACAGCTCGAACTTGGCGTTGTAGTCGTCAAGCGCGATCTTCATGACCTCTTCTTTAAGTTTATACACGTCGTAGCACGCGCACAGCTCCTTTGTCATGACGTGAGAGCCTTCGGGGATCATCTTCATCTCGAGGGCGGAGTTGAACGCGTCGTAGTCCCATCCGAGATAGTCCTCGTTGTAGTTGGCGTATTTCCCTATTATGTCCTCGGCAAGTTCGCCAATCATATCGAGGATCTGGTCGTGCACGTCCAGCCCGTCAAGCACTTTGCCGCGCTCTTTGTAGATTATCTCGCGCTGAGCGTTCATGACGTCGTCGTAGCTCAACACCTGCTTTCTTATGGAGAAGTTCTTGCCCTCCACCTGTCTCTGAGCGCGCTCCACGAGTTTTGTGATTATGCCGCTTGAAATGGGCGTATCGTCGGGCAAGTTCATCGCGGTTGCGATAGCTTTCATCCTTTCGCCGCCGAAGATGCGCGCGATATCGTCCTCAAGAGAGATGTAAAACACGCTGCTGCCGGGGTCGCCCTGACGTCCGGAACGGCCGCGGAGCTGATTGTCTATACGTCTGCTCTCGTGCCTTTCCGTGCCTATTATGCGCAGGCCGCCAAGCGCGATGACCTTTTCCTTTTCTTCGTCGCAGATCTTTTTGAACGCCTCATAGTGGCGGTTATACTCCGCCTTGGCTTTGACGACGTCGGGGTCTTCGCTTGCATGAGGAGATATGGCAAGTTCTATTATCTCCAAAGGATAGCCCTGCTCCTCCATGCGCTTTCTCGCCATATATTCGGGGTTGCCGCCAAGCATAATATCGGTGCCGCGGCCCGCCATATTGGTGGCTATCGTGATGGTGCCGAGGCGCCCTGCCTGCGCGATGATGTCCGCCTCTTCCTTATGAAATTTGGCGTTTAGCACGTTGTGCGGAATGTGCTTATTTTTGAGTATTGCGCTAAGTTCTTCGGACTTTTCCACACTGACGGTGCCCACAAGCAAAGGTTGCCCCGTCTCGTGATGGGTGAGGATGTCCTCAACTATTGCGGTCAGCTTGCCGCGCACGGTGGTATATATCTGATCGTGCTCGTCTTTGCGCATGTTCGGCTTGTGCGTGGGGATGGAGACGACGTCAAGCGAATAGATGTCCTTAAATTCGTCCTCTTCCGTCTTGGCGGTACCCGTCATGCCGCTCAGCTTTGCGTACATTCTGAAGAAGTTCTGGAAAGTGATGGTGGCAAGCGTCCTGTTTTCGCTTCTTATCACGACGCCTTCCTTCGCCTCTATGGCCTGATGCAGACCGTCGCTGTAGCGGCGCCCTATCATGATACGTCCCGTAAACTCGTCCACTATCAGCACTTCGCCGTCGTTGACGATATAGTCCTTGTCGCGCTTCATCATGTTGTGCGCCTTGAGGGCTTGCTGGATGTGATGATAAAGCTCGGTATTTTCAAGGTCGGTGAGGTTTGCCACATGGAAGAAGTTTTCCGCCTTCAGCACGCCCTCGTCGGTTAGCATTATCGTCTTTTCTTTTTCCTCTATAGTGAAGTCGACGTCGGGTTTGCAAGTCCTTGCAAATCTGTCTGCCGTCTTGTACATTTCGCTTGATTTGTCGCCCTGCCCCGAGATGATAAGCGGGGTGCGCGCCTCGTCGATAAGGATGGAGTCCACTTCGTCGACGATGGCAAAACTCAGCTCGCGCTGCACCTTAAGCTCCTTCCTTATGACCATGTTGTCCCTGAGGAAATCAAAGCCGAGTTCGTTATTGGTGCAATAGGTGATGTCGCACTT
>CANQCC010000114.1 GCA_947589635.1 uncultured Clostridia bacterium
TCCGTCCAAATCGGACGAGAGAGGCGCTCCGTAAAGAGGGGCATGCCTTAATGGAAATAAGAAAATTTTTGCGCGATAAGATCCAACCTCGTTTGGATTTTTCGCCACATAAAGGGGATATATGAGCAAAAAAGCAAAGATCTTGACAGGCGTCTTCGTGCCGCTCGGCATAATTGCCGTATTTCTTACGATATTTTTGTCCGTCATTTTTCAGGCGCACAACATCCGCGCGGGTATAGGCGCTACGGACGGCGGATACGAACGCGTGCTTGGCGACATAGACGGCATAGTCGACGCCAATCCGCGCATAGTCGATATCGCTATGCTCGGCGCGCACGGCGTTTCATCCTACAACGTCAAGGCGGGCGGTAAGTTCGGGCTTGGCGACGTGGACGGACCAATGGCAAAGTTCGATCCCCTCATCAAAGGGTATACTTTCCGCTTTGCAAAGACGCAGACCGTGGATCTCAAAACGATACTCGCGCAAGGCGCAAGATACCTGCAGATCAAGTGCAGTCTCTATTCGGACGGCACGTGGTGGGGCGAACATGTGTTGCTTTCCGTGCCGCTTGAGGTCATAATCAAAGATCTGCTTGATTTTCTTGCGAATTCCACGGGCGAGGTGGTGCTGCCGATGTTCGAGCCGGTATATCTCGGCGAGGGCGGCACTCTGAGCGACCTTCACGATTATATCGCGACAGTCCAAGTGGATGGGAAATCTTTGTATGATTACGTGCATTATGACGCCGTCAACGCTATGCATAGGGACGGCGCGGATGGCGTGATGATCGGGGACCTCAGATATAACGACGTCACTCTCAAGGGAACCGAGAGCGGAGTCGTGCTCCTCGACAGCCCCGACGAGACAAAGTTGAACGTCGACTTTATACATACAGGATACAGCGAATTTGACAAATATTTCTTCGATGAAGATACAAACGCCTTTCATCCTTGGCACCACCGCTTCGACAGCAACTTGTTGCGCGATATGATAGACTCCGCCGCAAAAGAGGCGACGGAGGCTAAATATGCCGATATGTTGAGGGTAAATCAGACGCAAGGCGCGTTCAATACGCACATTCAGGACCTCGACGACATGATCGGCAAGTGGTCGCTGATAGATTTTGCCAACTACCATAACCCGCGCGTGCTTGACGACCCGCGCTTTGACGACTGGCTGAAGGCGATGCCCATTGTGCATACGGACTATACCAATTGCAACAATAAGGACTTCAATAAGCGCATTAACGAGAAGATCAGGCAATATAACCAACAGCTTGTCGCGGGCGCTGCGGCATGACAAAAGTTTGAAAGGATATTAAGGTGATTTATGGACCTTAAATGCGTGTGCGGCGATATAACGAGGAGAAAGGTCGACGCAATAGTCAATGCGGCAAACAGCTCGCTGCTTGGCGGAGGAGGCGTAGACGGCGCTATACATGCGGCGGCAGGCCCCGCGCTGCTTGATGAGTGCAAAAAACTTGGCGGTTGCTATGCGGGCGACGCAAAAATCACGAAAGGATATGACCTTCCGGCAAAATATGTGATCCATACCGTGGGCCCCGTCTGGCACGGAGGCGGCTATGGCGAGGCAGAAACGCTTGCAAGTTGTTACCGCACATGCATGCAGATCGCGCTTGAGAGAGGACTTGAAAGCATAGCTTTTCCGCTTATCTCCGCAGGCGCGTACCGCTATCCGAAGCGCGACGCCATAGCTGTCGCAATATCCACTCTCAAAGAATTTTCTTCTGAAAATATCGATGTCCTTCTCGTCGCATACACGCGCACGGACTTTGATCTTGTCACATCATTGATGACCGAGTTGTAAACACATATGCCAAAGCGGATTTTACAAAAAAGGCCTCGCATTGCGAGACCTTTGGAGCTACTGGCCAGACTCGAACTGGCGACCTGCTGATTACGAATCAGCTGCTCTACCGACTGAGCCACAGTAGCAACTGTGCACAAATTATAGCAGACATTAAGACAAATTGCAATTGTTTTTAGGCATTTATTTTTGACATAGTGCTTTTTATGTTTCGATAGGGGATGCAAACCTAAAATACGATACGTGTTGCAACACGTATCGTGTATTGTGCATTGTTTTGACGGCGAAAAGCGGCCGTAGTAAGGTGTGTAGGGGGATTATTGGCGCAAATTACAGCTTGACAGGGGCTTCGTGCGCGCATAAGATTTGTTTTATTTGTTATCTTAATTTTATCTGTAAAATCGGATAGAGGCGCCACTCAAAATATTTTTGCATAAATCGGGCATAAAAGTGTTGACATTTGGCAAAATAAGCAATATACTGTTAGCAGTCAATCGATGAGAGTGCTAAAATCCTGTCGAATGAGGAAAGCGATATGAGCAAAGAGTTGTCTGAAAGAAAAAAGAAGATCCTGCATGCGCTTGTGGATCTGTACATATCCACGGGACAGCCGGTGTCAAGCTCGGACATCCAGAGCAAATATTTGCCCGAGGTCAGTTCCGCGACCGTCAGGTCGGAGCTGAGCGCTCTCGAGGCGCTTGGATATATCGAGCAGCCGCACACTTCCGCGGGCAGAGTGCCGCTTAAGGACGCATACAAGTTTTACGTTGACAACATAAGCAATTCCTCGCAGTCTCAAAACGCGCTCACAGACCGCGAGACGGAGATGATCCGCGACCGCTTTCTCACTCGGCTTGAAAGGATAGAGGATATGTCAAAGGCCGCCGCAAAGATAATAAGCGACGCCACAAACTACACGTCGTTCTGCATTGACAAATCCGCCTTGAACATCGAGATAGAGGAGGTCAAACTTGTTCCTCTCAAGGGCAATAAGGCCGTGGTGCTTATAGTGACGGACAAGGGTATGCTTGCCAATAAGGCGATAGACATAAGCGGCGACGCGGACAGCGAATATATCGACTCGGCAAGTATGTTGCTCAACAGAGTGTTTCAGGGGCGCAATTTGCAGGAGCTTGAAAACTTTGACGCGGCGGAGATCGAGACGGAAATCAAAGGCTTCAGGGAGATATTTGACGAAGTGCTTAAAATCTTGCGCGTCTATGTCAGCTCCCACACGGACAACGTGGTCGTGGAGGGCGCGCTTAAGATGCTCGACTATCCGGAATACAACAACGTCGAGGACGCAAAGAACTTCCTGTCCGTCATATCCGACCACGACGGAATGGCGCAGCTGCTCTCTGACGACGGTAGCATAGAGCTGTCCGTGCGCATCGGCAAAGAGGACAACGGCGTAGAAAAGTGCGCCATCGTTACGGCGGCGTACAAGGTGGACGGCGAAGTCGTAGGGCAGGCGGGCGTGATAGGCCCCGAAAGAATGGACTATAAAAAGGTCATCGGCGTACTTGAGCTGATGAAAAAGACTATGTCTACCGTGGTGGACAGCTCAAAAAACCACCTGACAGACGGTCGTCATGAGGATTGATATGAAAAAAGACAAGCAAAAAGACGACGTTAAGGAGCAAACCTCCTGCGAAAGCGAGCAGTGCGATACGGAGAGGGAAAATGCCTGTCCGGATATCGACCGCGACAGCATGAGCGACAGCGAATATATCGCCGCGATAGAGGAAAAACTTGGGCAGACGCTTGCGGAACTTGACAGCGTAAAGGCGTTGGCGCAGCGCGTTCAGGCGGACTTTGACAACTACCGCAAGCGCAACAACTCGCTCGCGGAGGATATGAAGGCGCTGGGACAATCCATAGTGATAGAAAAAATGCTCGCCGTGCTTGACAATTGCGACCTTGCAAGAAAGTACGTAACTGACGAAGCGGCGCTTACCGGCTTCAACATGATGGAAGCGCAGATCCTCGGAGCGCTTACGGGATTCGGACTTTGCGAGGTCGACGCCGAGGGCAAGGACTTTGACGCTAAGGTCATGACCGCGGTGGAGCGAGTCAAGGACGAGAGCAAGGCGGGCAAAGTTGTCGAAGTGTTGCTTAAGGGCTATACGCTCGCGGGCAAACTGCTTCGTCCGGCAAGCGTAAAGATAGCCTATGCCGAATAGCTAAGGCAGCGGTATACAAACAAAACAGGCAATCTAAACGCGCGAAAGCGCAAAAAAATAAATAAAAAGCAGCTTCCCGGAATCGGGAAAAGGAGAATTATATGGGCAAAATAATCGGTATCGATCTTGGTACAACAAACTCGTGCGTAGCGGTCATGGAGGGCGGCGAAGCAGTCGTCATCCCAAACGCGGAGGGCGCAAGAACTACCCCTTCGGTGGTGGCTTTCTCTAAGGATGGAGAGAGACTCGTAGGCGAGATCGCAAAGCGTCAGGCCGTTGCAAATCCCGAGCATACCGTCAGCTCCATAAAGAGAGAGATGGGCTCCAACTATAAGGTAAAGATAGAGGGCAAGGAGTACACTCCGCAGGAGATCTCCGCAATGATCCTCACCAAACTTAAAAACGACGCCGAAAAATATCTGGGCGAGAAGGTCACCGAGGCGGTAATAACAGTCCCCGC
>CANQCC010000115.1 GCA_947589635.1 uncultured Clostridia bacterium
TGAATCCGTGGGGCGACATAAAGGACGACGAGACGTCGTATGTGAGAAATTACTCGCTCGACAGCCTCGGCAGAGGAGTGACAATTCAAAAGGTGGTCAGCGTTGCCAAAGACGTCGCCGATTTCACAAACGAATTGAGAAAGTTGCTGACAGGGCAAAAGAATGTGTGCGAGGCGATCGGTTGGATATGCGGCTGCTTCGGGCAATTTTCCTCCTCCGACTCCTACGCGGAGAAATTCCAAAAGGAAGTATACAAAAAGTTGGATTCCATTTTGGATCTTGTGCAGGCAAACAACGAGCTTTTGGTGGAATCGCTCAAATTGAGCTATAGCAATCAGATGAGAGATTTCGACGTGACCGTCAACAAGCTCGAGAGCGCGTGCAACACCCTCGACAGCTATCTTTCGCAGGCGTGCAAATCCACGGGTATATCCGCAAACGACCTCAAAAACAAATCGGACGCCGACGCGACGAATGTGGCAAAAAGGTTGGTCGACGATATGAAAACAAAGAAAAATTATGTCGACACCTTGAGCACGCTCAAATCCGACTTCAACACCGCCGTGGGGATTCTGAAATTGTCGGGGCAGTCCAATCCGTTTGCGACGTTTGACAAACTTTGCACGATCTCTTACAACTTCGACACGCAGTGCAAGGATATGAGAGAAAACTATCGCGCGCGTGCGGAATATATGATGGGAAGGGCGCTCAGCCACCTTTTGATGTATTACGTTTACGGCGACAACGATCCAAATGCGAAAAATACCTATCAAAGCGATTTCAACGCGGTGACTTCCGCAAAGGAAAAGAATCCCGTCAAAGTAAGGGAGGGCGCGGCGTATAGCTATGTCATGGATCGCTATTTCAATTTGAGCCGTTTTTCAAATGTCCACATATTCCCCGTCTACCAAGACAATTGGAGATGGGGCGACGAGCTCCGCGCGGGCAGGGGCATAAAAGAGGATTTCGATTTTGACGATTCCGAGCGCAACGATTTCATAAGCAGAATGATGGGCAGGACGTTGAGGCAGGAATTGGAACTTGCGGGATTCACGGGCTTTGACTATAACGGTTGCGTCGGACTGGCGTTTTGGGTCGCAAGACAGAAATCGAGCGCCAACTTCGGCGAGAGCGTCGACGAGCTGTTTTATCCCAGTCACGCAAAGAATCGTACCGAATATTACGCGATATATATGCTTTGGGATTGGAAAGGGCAAACAAAGCGAGGCAAAGTGTACGGAGACTTTAACGATACGATGAATCGCGCGGTCGATCCCAAACTCGACGAAGCCTATTATTTGGCGCTCGCAAGATTTTGGGAATGTTGATTTTTGAGGAGCAAAGGGCTTAAAGTGCGCGGGAAAAGTAAGTTTGCTTTGTTGATATTGTCGGCGGTTTTGTCGCTCTGCCTGTGCGCGGCGTTTTTCGGTTGCGATCCGAAGCGGCAGGAGAAGTCGCCGGGAGAGGGCAAGACAGCGATATATATCTATATGTGCGGATCCGACCTCGAGACCCGTCAGAGCGCCGCGACTGCGAATATCGCGGAGATCTTGAGCGCAAAGACGGACGAAAACGCCTCGGTGATCATCGAGACGGGCGGGGCGGCAAGGTGGAGAGGATACGACATATCCTCGGATTTTCTCACGCGCTACGAAGTCAAAGACGGCAAACTTCAAGAAAAACAGCGACTTGCAAATTCATCCATGGGAGCGGAGGGCACATTTGCCGATTTTGTTGGGTGGTGTCTCAAAGAATATCCCGCCGAGAGATCCGCGCTCATTTTGTGGGATCACGGCGGCGGCGCGCTCGGCGAGGTGTGCTATGATGAGAATTTCGGCATGGACCCCCTCTCTCCGCAAGAGTTGAGCGGCGCGCTCGAGGGACAAAACGCGCATTTTGATCTGATAGGCTTCGACGCCTGTCTCATGGCGACGAACGAGACGGCGGCGCTCATAAAAAATCATGCCGAATATATGCTCGCCTCCGAGGAGATAGAGCCTGCGGGAGGTTGGGATCACAAGGCGTTTGTCGAGGCGTTTTCAACCGCCGAAAGCGTTGAGGACGCGTGCAAAACCGCCGCGCAAGCGTATATAGGCAAGTGCGAAAACGCGGGCGGCGGCGATATGATGACGCTGGCCGTGTTCGATTTGAAAAATTATCCGAAATTTTCCGACGCGTTTGAAAATTTCGCGGGCAGTCTGAATCGGGCGGCAAACGAAAGATACGGCAATTTCAATATCGTGCGGGCGTCTGAGAGCGCGAGCAAATTCGGCGCGGCAAGCCGAGACGAGGGCGCGAGCAACCTCATGGATCTTTACGGATTTGCGAGGGCGATGTCAAAGGACAGCGAGGAAGCGCTCGAACTCACGCGCGCCATAGAGAGCCTCGTGCCATTCAAAGCGTGCGGCGAGGGAAGAAAGGACGTGGGCGGGATATCGCTCTATTATCCTCTTTGGTACGAGCCCGAAGAATTGAACGAATATTTTGCGATGTGCTCGAGCGAGCAATACAAAAGTTATCTAAAAGAGATATATTCGAATTCCGTCGGCGACACGATAAAATTCGAGGACGCGGGAAGCGAGGGCGAGGACGGCAGTTTTGATATCAAGCTGACGGACGAAAGCCGCAGATATTTGAAATCGGTGGAGTTTTCGCTGATCGGATATATCGACGACGACCCCGACGTCCCGTATGAGATCGTCCAATTCGGGATAGACAACGATTTGAGCTCGGATTGGGACAACCTCTCTTTCAAAAGCAATTTCCGCGGCGTTTGGCTCGCGCTCGACGGCGTGTATCTCAATTTTTCGGTGGTGGAAAGCAACGACGATTACGTCATGTTTTCCGCGCCCGTCAAGGCGAACGGCGTGAGGAGCAATTTGCGCTTTATGTTTGTGTGGGACGACGCTTATTTCAACGGCGGATACTACAAGATCATAGGGCTTTGGAAAGGGCTTGGCGAAAACAACCTCGCCGACAAGCAGATCGTGCCGCTGAAAGAGGGCGATTCGATCACCGTGCTACGAAAATCCATTGACCCGGCGACGGATAGGACGATAGAGGACGCCGAACTTAGCGACGGCGAAACGATCGTGATAGGCAAGGACGGCGGCAGCATAAGCGAAATGCCGCTGAAAGAATATTACTATAGCTATGTGTTTGTCGTTACGGATATTTTCGGCAACAGATTTTATTCGAATACGGCAAGTTTGGAGATGAAGTATACTTTTGAAGAATTGCTCGAGAATCCGCTGCCCGACGGAGAGTACGCCGCGGATATCGTCGGGATAGAATGGAACAGCTTTTGGGGCGCGGTGGGTTGACGCTTCGGCTTTTGCGGCGATCGGAGCGCGGTTGCAAAACGCGAAAAGGAAAACCGTCCGAGATATTTAAAAGCGCATTTTCAGCTCAATAAATGTTTGATGAAGCGGAGCATCTAATTTTTGCTATATTTGCAAAATAAGACGTTTAAATTGCAAAAAACAAAATGTTAAAGTTGCCGGTTTTCGAGTTGAGGCGGATATTCTCTGGAGTATTGCGCCGTTTTGATGTAGCCGCGCATGATTTTGCTCGGGCGGGTCATAATGCGATAGAACACGGCGTATAGCACGGCGTCGATGATGATGTTGAGCACCCAACTTATCGGGTAGCTGAGGTAGAGCACAAAAGTGGTGGGCGTCGCTTTGAACGCGGTGTAGACCCAAATTATCCTGTAGGCGCACACGCACAGGAAGGACGGGATCATGGGGATGATGGGATAGTTCATGCCCCTTAGGCACCCCACAAGCACCTCGACTATTCCGCAAACGAAGTAGATCGGCAAAATGATCTTGTTGCGCTCGAACGAATAGGCGATGACTTGAGGATCGGGGGAGTAGATGGCGGCAAGTTGACGGCCGAGCAGCAATATCGCGCCGCCGAGCACGACGCTGATGATCACTATCAGCGCGGAGCATTCCCACATGACCGTATTGATGCGGTCGTATTTTTTTGCGCCGTAATTTTGCCCCGCGAACGTCGTCGCCGTGCTTGAAACAGCGTTCATGGAGGTGTAGACAAACCCCTCAAGCGCGGAGCCCGTGGAGTTGCCCGCCATCACCGCGGGACCGAAACCGTTTATGCTCGATTGGATTATCACGTTGGCGATGGAGAAAAAGGAGCTGAGTATGCCCGACGGCAGCCCGACTTTGACAATGTCGAACAGCTCGCGCTTTTTTATCGCGAGTTTTTTGAGCTCCATCTTGCAATAGCCTGTCTCCCGCATGAGCGTGATTATCACCAATATCATGGAGATGTATTGCGAAACGATCGTGGCGATGGCGACGCCTTTGACGTCAAGCCCCGCGCATATGACAAACAGCAGATTGAGGCACACGTTGAGCGCTCCCGCGACGGCAAGATAGATGAGCGG
>CANQCC010000116.1 GCA_947589635.1 uncultured Clostridia bacterium
CTTCCTCCACATAAACGCCGCCGCCGTCCACATTGGCTCTGTTGTTGCTTATCTCGCCGCCCTTCAAATTCAGGTTGGCGCCGCTCGCGGCATAGACGCCTCCGCCGCTGTCCTCCGCAAGGCAATCCGTGATCTTGCCTTTGATCATCGTAAACGTGCCCGATTCCACATACACGCCGCCGCCATTTTCCGCAAATCCGCCGAAGATGGTGACGTATCCTTCGTCATATCCGTCCATAGTGGCATTGCCGCGCACGATTATGCCCGGTTTTTTGTTTGACGTGGAACTGCTGCAAAATAAGTAGCCGCCCTGCTCGTTTATGGGCACAATTTTGTCCTGAACAGGCGAATATTCGCTTATGATCTGTCTGCCACCGCCATTTTTGCAATTTGTGATGACGCAATCGTCCCTCAGTTCCAACGCATATGTACCTGAACCGCCGGTAAAATTGTAGATAGATTTACAATTGAAACAGAGCTGCGTTCCCGCCGACAACTTCAACGTATTTACCACTCCGACAAAATCGGTGAGATAGTAGTTGCCCTTCGGGAGTTCGTATGAATACGCTCCTATCATTTCAGCCGTGAGAGGTTTGAACACGATATCGCCGTGCATGTGTTCTTTCAACCACTCGAGGCCTTTTTTGTCATTGTTGTATGTCAACGTTTTGTGGCCGCCCTCATCCGAGAATATCTCGCTCGGCGCCAACTTCTGTCCCGACGGGTCGAAACCCGTTATCTTCAGCTTGTTCGTATCCGAAGACAACATTATTTTCGCGCCCGAAAGGAAGGTGCCGCCCACTTCGACGGTGCCCGTGTCCTCGCCTCTTATGTTGACGGGTTCGCCCCTGCCCTCGTCCTTGTTGTCGTATATCTGCGCCGTGCCCGAAAGCAGAACGTGGGCGGGACTATTTCCGCCCGTGCTTGCCACAAAATATACGCCGCCGCCTCTTCTTGACGAGTTGTTGTATATCGCGCCTGCGCTCATCTCAAATCTCGAACCCTTTTCAAGGTAAACGCCGCCGCCGCGACTGTATGTCACGTCCATAGGCACGGCGTTGTCCCTTATCGTGCCGCCTTTCATCAAAAATTTGGTGTTGTCGCCCATCGAGACGCCGCCGCCTGTCCAACCTGCCTTGTTGTATGCGATCGTTGTTGTGCCATATGAGCGGAACTCCCCGACAGTCACGCTGACGCCGCCGCCCGAATAATAGCTGCTGTTGCCCGCTATCGTGCCGTTGTACATATAGAGGATGCCGCTGTATATGCGTATGCCGCCGCCGACGCCGCCCGTGATGAGGCCGCCGTCCTGCGTCATGCTTTTGTTGTCTATTGGATTTAAGAAAGTATGTTTGAGATGCGCGCTGTCCTTACAGCTTGACGAGTGGCAATCGAATATCCTGCAATATGCATGCGTCGGATGCTCATCCATAGTCGCGGTGTAGCCGTCGTCAATAGTGATGACGGCGCCTTCGTTGGTCGACAATTTGTAGCCGTTGAGACAAAAATTGACCGTCCCCGTAAAATACAACATCCTGTCAAGGGTTAGGTCGCTGCCCAAATAGTATTGACCGCTGCCCAGCGCGTAGTTTCCGTCCTCGTTCACCCAGTGCGTGCGCAGATAATCAAGCGTGATCCGCGTACCCGCGTGATTGCTACCGTGATTGTCATTGCCGAAAGTTTCGGCGTGCTGCGATGCCGCATACGCCGTCTCGATTACGCTGTCAAATGAAAATACAAATGCAAAAATCGCGCATGTCGCGATCAAAACGATCGCGACAGCCAACAATATTTTATCAAAACGTTTTGACATATTCGTATCCTCTTTTTATCCAAAATACACTGTCTTTGTTTCGATGTCCGCACAGGCGGACAAAAGCCGACTTTGTCACGTCACCTCGGCGAAGAAAATCGCTTTGACGGCTTTTCCGTGAAGTCCCGAAGCGCATTTACTGTCCGCGTCATAGCCGTCGTCCTGCGGACCTTTTGTCACAGTCGTCGAATCCAAATCGACTCGGTCGCTGTAGAACGACCAATATTTTGTCGTACTGCAGTTGCTTGCAAAGCTGACCCAAGTCATATAAAACTCGCACCAACTGCTCAAATTGTCGCTATCGATCGCCGCATATTGGCTGCTCAGCGTTGAATAATAAGCAAATATGGTTGTGTCGTCCTTATACTCATAATGGAGCAACGACTCGATCTCGTCCTCCAAGGAACGCCCATGCAGGCGCTGAGTGATGTATCTGCATTGATCGGCGTTGTGCGTGACGGGCTTTTTGCCGTTGTAGGAAAGTTTGAGCTCCAGCGAAACGTCCTTGTTGAAGGCATACATATAGAAATTGGTGTCTGTCCTACGTTTCAGTTTGTGCTCGTCATAGAATTTTGTGAAGTTGTCATATTGCGTCGTGATCGCGTTTATCGTGTTCTGTTTTGGCGTCTCCACGCCGAAACGATTGTACATGCACAACAAATGATATGCGTTTGCTATCTCAAAACGCAAAGTCTCTTGAAACTCGTCTCTGTCGTCATAGCCCTGCACGTCAAAGTTGAAATAGTCGGCGACATACTCGTCAAACAGAAGGAAGATGCTCTTTCCGCCCGTCGTGGCAAGCACCTCGCTGCACACAGAGGTGTAATATTCCAACAGCTTGTCGAAAGTGCTGCTGTCCGTCTGCCTTGCAAGCGCAAACACTTGCGAAATATAATCCGTCCATTGCGTGCGCACCATTTCGGAACCGTTTTCAAGGCTTGAAATAGGCTCCGTCACGCCCCTCTTTTTGAGAGTCGCCGCCGCGTCTCTTATCGCCGCCACCGCATAACCGTTGTATTCTTTGAGCATGGCGAGCTTATCTTTGCAGAAAGTGGATATCGTCCTCTCCCTGTCCTCGCGCGCAAGGTCCTCTATCTGCGCGGACAGCGCGAGCAATTGCTCCGTCATCTGTTGCAGATAGTTGTATATCTTGTCGCACTTTGCCTTGACGGATTCTATGACGCCCAAATACTCAAGCACGGTGAGTACGGTGCCGACCCCCGAAAAGATCTGACTGCCGATATCATAGACGTCTCCCCAATTGACGCTCATCAGCGCGTCCGCCACGGTCGTCGCCGCACCCTTTACGGCGTCGATCGCCGTGTCGAATATCGTCCAACGGCCCATGCCCGCATAGTCGTATGCTCTTTCAAATTCCACTTTGTCGGCGGGCGTGCCCCAACGGCTTATCATAGACCCCGCCGCAAGCTCTATCTTTCCCTTCAGATACATTTCTTCCACGGGCACATATTTTCCTTTTTCGTCCTGAAGCGCGGGCAAGGTCAGCTTGAGTTCAGCCGTTTTGTCTCCCGTGCGTTCGAGCGAAACAAGCGTCGCCTCTTCCGCAAAATCTTGTCCGAAAGAGAAGGATATCGCCGATTTGTCGAGAGTTTGCGCAAACGTGCCGTTTATCGCGTTCAATATTAAAGTGAAGTTGTACTTGTCGCCCGCAAGTTCCGCATAATCGAATATAGCGTAGACGCTTGCGGGAGCCAGATCGACCGTCCAACTCAAATCGTTTTCCGAATTTATCGCCCTCCCCAAAACCGTAAACAAGCTGTCGTTGAGGCGGGCGACGACTCCGTTTTCGTCCGTCGCGCCTTCGACCTCGACCGTCAGAGTGCCGCTCGACGCGTCCTTGTGCCCGAAACCCTTGACGCTCACGCCGTCAAGTTCGGCATACGTCCATTCGTCCGCCTGCTTGTCGACGACTTGCTTAAACACGAAATCGCCCGCCGACACGCCGTCCGCAAATGAGTGACCCGACAAATACACGGGTATGCTCGCAAGCCCGTTGACGATTTTCAACCCGCTCGCGTTCATAAACACCGCCACATCTTCAATGGGTATGGACGCTTCCACATCCTCTTTGCAACCGTCGACCTTATCCGCCGCGATCGCCACTCCGCCGTTGTGATACACTCCCGCCGTCTCGTCGCGATACATGTCGCCCGTCAGCTGCAATGTCAAATTTTTGTTTGCCGAGCTTATGCTTGCTATCTCCAAATTTTTAAACGCGCCCGTAAGCCTGACGTCGTCCCTTGTTATGCCGCTCTTGTATTCCCCGTCATCTATCGTGAGCGTAAGCGTAAGCTCTTTTGCAAGCGACGACACTTCGGACACATTCGTCGTCACATTAAATTTCGGATATTTTACGGGCGAGCCGGCGACCACCGCTTTTCTCACCTTGCCTTTTTTTGTTTCGGTGACAATGGTGTATGTATACGCTATGGGTTTATTCTCCGCCGCCGTGCTGTCGGTAAAGGAAATTTCTATTGTGTGCTCGTCTTTGCGATACAAGCTGCTGACCGTCGCCAAATGCGTTGACGAGCCGTCGC
>CANQCC010000117.1 GCA_947589635.1 uncultured Clostridia bacterium
TTGTGCGCGGAGCGAGACCAAAAAGCACGTAACATGTACGCGCTTTTGTGAAAACAAAAGCACGCCATGTTTTGACGTGCTTTTTGGTCTGGGTGAGAAGACTTGAACTTCCGGCCTCATGAACCCCATTCATGCGCGCTACCAAACTGCGCCACACCCAGATTGCTTGTACATTATAATCAAAAACTCAAAAATTGTACAGCGTTTTTTGCAAATTTATATATTTCTTTTTGAGGAGGGCAAATTTGAGGGCGACAAGCTCTGCTTCAGGCTCGATTTATCTTGATATTGAAACGGAGCTTTGATTTGCACAGGCGTTGCTGTCGAAATATGGCGCATTTGGATATTGAAAAAGGAGGTTTTATTTGATATAATATACACATAAACTATAGTTGGGGGACTTTATGGAAGAGCAAACTACATCGGCCGTGGCAGTCGAGGGGCAGGATATGGCTGCCGTTGCGGTCGAAGGGCAGGAAATGACGGCGGCCGCGGCAAGCGAAGGGGTTAGCGCTTCAAGCGACAACATGGCCGTAGGCGAAAGGTTGTCCACACGCAACCTTATCATGTATCCTCTCGGCACATTCGGCAGGGACTTTCTTTACAACTTTTTCAACGGATTTCTGTTGATGTTCGTGCTGCTGACGAAGCATCTCACCGACGCGCAATTCAGCATGATAACCGTCATCATTGTGCTTGCGCGCATTTTTGACGCATTCAACGATCCTATCATGGGCAGCATAGTCGAAAACACGCGCACCAAGTGGGGCAAGTATAAACCGTGGCAGCTTATCGGCGCGATACTTACGGGCGGCGTGATAATCGCGTTGTTCAACGTGCCGCTTGACGGTTGGGCGTTTTTCGGATTTCTTGCGTTTGCGTACTTCATGTTTTCCATCACGTTCACGATGAACGACATATCGTATTGGGGCATGATGCCGTCGCTGACGTCCAATCCCGACGACCGCAACAAGTTGACGTCGTTTACGCAGCTTGTGTGCAGCGCGGGCGGAGGCCTTGCGGGTCTGCTTGTGCCGCTGTTCACTGTGGGCGACATTGCGCAGGGGCTTGGGCTTGGCGCGGTGAAGGGCTATGGCCTTATGTCGGTCATAGTCGTCGTGCTGATGGTGTCGTTCCAGCTGTTTACCATCCTCGGCGTAAAGGAAAAGCCTCTCCCCGCAGACTTCAAAAAGACGGAGCGTATGAAGTTTAAGGACCTTTTCAAAGTCCTCTTCAAAAACGATCAACTGCTTTGGTGCACGCTTGTCATGTTGCTTTGGTCGCTGATATCGGGCATTGCGGTTGGCAATCTCATCACCTTCTACATATATTTCGAATTTGGCTATGAGGGCATGCTTGGCACGGTGTTCAGCATTGTATACGCGGTGCTGTCCGTCGTATTCACGCTGTTCTACCCGCGGTTTTCAAAGAAACTGGGCCGCAACAAGACGCTGTACAGCTGCGGTATAACGCTTATCGTAAGCTATGTCATATTGCTTATCATAGGGCTTGCCTGGCGCAACGACGTGGGTGGCGGCTTCGATATTATGGGCATGCACATCACGCCAAAATTTATTGTGATGGCGCTGTTCTACGGCTTTACGGGTTGGTCGACGGGCTTCTATATGATAATGCTGATCAACATGGCGAACACCGTCGAGTACAACGAGTGGAAAACGGGCAAGCGCGACGAAGCCATCATCTTTTCGCTCCGTCCCTTCACCGCGAAGATGGGCTCCGCGCTGACGCAAGGCGTAGTGTCCCTCGTGCTGATGATAACGGGCGCGCTGGTTTACACCGACCGCATATCCGAGCTTGAAAATTACGGCACGCAAACAGGGCAGAATATGTCGGGACAGCTGAAAGACCTCATCGCCACGATAGATGAGTCCACCAAGATGAAGTTGCTCGCGTGCATGTGCGTCATTCCCATTGTGATAATGACAATCGCGCTGATCATCTACAAGGCGAAGTGCAAACTTGACGAGCCTACCCTCGCCAAGATGATAGAAGAGACCGAAGCGAAAAAGGCTTTGGCTGCCCTTGAGAACGGCGAACAAGAGCAGCATTCGGAAGGCGAAGAAGGGGCGATTGCAGGCATAGAGGAACAAAGCGAGTGCGAACGACACTCGGAGGAAGCTGAACAAACGGAAAACACAGAATCTGATGGCGAAACAGAGCAGGCGGAGACTTCTGAAGCGAATGGAGAAGCTGAACAAACGGAAACCTCCGAAGCGGATGGCGAATCCAAGCAGGCGGAAACTTCAAAAGAGAATGATGAAGAAGAGCAGACAGAAACCTCCGACGATTATGACGTTGCTGTTTCCGCCGACGTGCCCGAAGAAGCCGAACCTGCTCCGCCCGCAGAGAATAGACCGAGACATACCAAGACAAAACGCAAATAACCGCGCCCGGCAGTCGCGGCAATATCGCCAATAATATACATATCAGGCGACCGATTTCGGAAATCATCCGTGGTCGGTCGTTTCTTTTCCGAATGCAAGGGTATTTCCACATAGTAGGATGGTGTCGCAACTATGAGCGAAGGCAAGTTTGCGGTGCGTCGCTCATAGCGGCGCACTTTTAATATACAGGCGTAAGCCAAAAGGAGCAAAATATGAACAGAACAAATTTGATTATCGCAGGCGTGGCATTATTTGTCATAGTGTTTTTTGCCTTGTCGTTTGGACTTGGACTGACGGACGTTTGTTTGCACAAATTGCCTTATCCGTCAGATATATACGATCCAGATAGCGTGCTAATGGGGCTATATATCGTAGTGTTGGTGTCGGTATGTCTTTTGGGCGTCGTCACAATAATGCTTTTTGTGTTCAGTCAATACGAGGATGACGGCCAAATCAGCTGGGAGTGGTTTTTAATGCATATATGCAGCGCGCTGTTTATAATATGCACCGCATTTTTCATTGCATTATTGGTGGTATATTTAAACATTGATACGAAAAGCGCGATTAATAATACAGTCAATGAGCTGGTTAATAGTTTTAATTTTAAAGATTTGGGAATGCCTTCTTCGATGGCACAAGATGTTATTGATATGATTAAACAATCCCTGTCGGCATCATTCTCTAACATTCAAATTACTAATAAAACGTCTATAGTCGCGGCGATGAGCACCATGTTGTCGTTAAGCGCATGCGGGAGCGCGTTGAGCATTTTCGGCGTCAAAAAACTGAAAACGCTATAATAAGATAAATATATAATACCAAATACATAAAAACATTTGACAAATCCGCCGCATCCTGTTTAAGCGGTCGTTAAAATCGCGAGGGCGGGGCGGCGATTTTTCGTCTTGAAAATAAAAAATGTCATATGTTTTTATCTTGCAACAAAAAAATACAAATTACGATTTACCAAATCATACTTGACTAAATTTAATATTGTGCTATACTGTATGTGTCAAAGGAGATGAAATAATGTTTATTGGTAGAGAGCGAGAACTCAATGAGCTTAATAGACTATTTAATTCGGATAAGTTTGAGTTTGTTGTTATTTATGGAAGAAGAAGAGTGGGCAAAACCGCTCTTATCAATCAATTTATAAATGGCAAACAAGCCATCTATTTTATGGGCGTTGAAAGCAATGCTAAACAAAACTTGGAAAATTTCAGCAAGAGTATTTTGGAGTATAGCAGCGGAATGAATGTTGAATCAACGTTTTCATCCTTTCAAACCGCATTGGAATATGTTTTCAAATTGTCTGAAAAACAAAGAATGGTCATGGCTATTGATGAGTATCCTTACGTTGCGCGCTCCGAAAAAAGTTTGGCGTCGACCCTGCAGCTTTTGATAGACAAATATAAAGACACATCAAAATTGATGCTCATCCTTTGTGGATCTTCTATGTCATATATGGAAGATGAGGTGCTTGCATATAAGGCTCCGCTTTACGGCAGAAGAACAGCGCAACTGAAAATATTGCCCTTTGATTTTGATGAAGTTTGCAAATATTATAATAATTTTTCGAGAGAGGACAAGGCTTTAGTATATGGAATGGTGGGCGGAACGCCGCAATATCTGTTGCAAATTGACGATACAAAAAGCGTCGAGGAAAATATAAAGAATACATTTTTGAATCCGACATCTGCACTTTATGAGGAACCTACCAACTTACTTAAACAAGAGGTCAGAGAGCCGTCAATATACAATGCAATTATATCTGCAATAGCCTTAGGGGCATCGAAGATGTCTGAAATATCATCCAAGGTTGGGGCAGAAACAAATGTATGTGCAACCTATTTAAAACAGTTGATTGAACTCGGCATCAT
>CANQCC010000118.1 GCA_947589635.1 uncultured Clostridia bacterium
CAATCGAAGCCGGATTTTTTTTCCCTCTTCTGCAACTTTTCGGCGTACAAAAGCGCGGGCAGGTTTTTGGGTACTCTGTCCATGGAGTCCGCCGTAGAGGCATACTTCTTTTCCTTCTTTTTCGCCTCGTTCCAGAAGGCGAGCGCCTCGTCGGGATTAGAGGCGTGATTTGTGCCGAAAATGTGCGTATGGCGGTCGATAAGTTTGCGGCAAAGCTCAGTCAGCATGTCATAGCTGTCAAATTCGCCGTTCTTTTCGGCGATGAGAGTATGAAACACCGCCTGCATAAGCACGTCGCCGCACTCTTCGCGGATGTTGTCTGCGTCGCGGGAGTCGATGGCGTCGACAAGTTCGTACGCCTCCTCGATGAGGTTTATTCGGATGGACTCGTGCGTCTGCGCCCTGTCCCACTCGCAGCCGTCGTCGGCGCGAAGGCGGCGCATAAGCTGGTCAAAATCGGAGTATCCAAAGCGCTTTCTTTGAGTCAGCGGACAGCCCTCTATCAAGATCGTATCGACCTCGCCCGAAAGGTTTGCCACGCTCAGTAAGGTTTCCTCTTCGCCTCGCTCCACAATCGCGGGGACGTCGCCATAGCTGTCAAGCAGTTTTTCTTTGACCTTGCAAAGGGTATCCTCGTCCCCTATGCCGTCGACGATAAGCGCGACGCCTTTATCAAAAAATCGCGCGGTCAAAAAATCGCGCGCGACATAACGTTGATACGAGCCTTTCAAAACTTCGTCAAGTTTCATCATCCTTCTCCCAAAACCTCACTGCGCCGTACAGCTTTTTTAGCGCCTTGCCCATGGGCAACATCCCAAGTTCGTCCCGGCTTACAAGACCGAAGAGCAGCGCGAGCCACACATATATAGGCACGCACACCAAGACGCCAAGCGCGACCGCGAGAACGTTATTTTTGACAAGGCCGTTTACGCCAAGCCCCGCAAGTCCCATTATAACACCAAGCAGCAGGTTTAAGCCAACATTTTTTTCAAGATGTACGCCGCAAATTTTGCGGAAAGAGATGTTCACGCCCAAAAACGCCGTCGCCGCCATTATAAGCGACGCCAAAGCGCCTCCGATTATGCCGATATATCTTGTAAGAAGCAGGCTGAGCGCCGCCTTTACGACTATCGCCGCAAGCAGCGATAGCGCGGCGTATCCCGACTTATCGAGCGCCTGAAGCAAGGACGAATATATCTGCATGCAGGATATAAGCACTATATCCGCCGCGGTCACCCTCAGCAAATTTACGCACAGCGCAAGCTGCTCCTGCGACAGCGCGGGATACAACAAAGGCAGCGTCCGAGGCGCAAAGACCATAAAAAACGCCGCGCAAGGCACGCCGATAAGATAGGCGAGCTTTATGGACAGCTTGCTTTTCAAAAGCACGCCGTCTATATCTCTCGTCACGCGGGAGGCGGATATCGCGGGCACTATGACCACCGCAAGCGACATTATCAGCACGATGGGCATGTTGATAAGCGAATTTACGGGTCCCGAAAGAAGTCCATACTCCGCCGTAGCCGCCGCGCCGTCCTCTCCGCCCCATCTGAGCGCGTTGACAAGTATCACGCTGTCAAAAAATCCGCTCAGCGGCAAAAGCACGGCGCTTGCCGCGATAGGCAGCGCCGCGCGGAACATCTCCTTCGCCTCGCCGCGCGAAAATCTTAAAGTTTCGGGGCTGCGTTTTGCGCCCTTTACAAGATAGGTGATAAAAAGATATATAAGCGCGCACGCCTCCGAAGCGCTCACCCCTATAAGCGCGCCCATGACCGCCGCCGTCACTCCGCGAGGCCTAAGCAGCAGCGCAAGCCCTATTCCCGCGCCAAGTTTGACCGCCTGTTCGATTATATTGGATACCGCCGTGGGAAGCATATCGAGCTCGCCTTGAAACAGCCCTCTGAAGCCCGCGATAAGGCTTACGAGAAGCACTGCCGGAGCGATGGCATAATATCCCTCTCGCGTGGAGGCGTTGCCTTGCCACACGGATATCTTGTCGGCAAGTCCCGCAAGTATGCCGCCGCCTATAAGCCCCGTCGCCGTCAGCGCAAGCATAGCCATCGCAAAATATTTGAGGGACGGCTCGCCAAGAGCGCGCTTTTCGGACGTCAGGCGGGACAGCGCCGTGGGAATGCCCGAAGCGGACAAAGTCATAAAAAGCGCGAATACGGGAAAGACAAGCTGATACATGCCCATCCCCTCCGCGCCGAGTATGTTGGTAAGCGGAACGCGATAAAGCGCGCCGAGCAATTTTGCGACTACGCTTGCCACGGCGATGAGGGCGGCTCCGGACATAAACCGGCTTTTTGCCTTGCCGCCGGAGGCTATCGCCATATCCGCGCCCGCCTCGACCGCTCCGCCCTCCTCAAAATCTTGCAAATGTAGGGAGTTTTTGCGCCTGAACATCACGCGAGCGCAGCCTCTATAAGCTCCGCGCAAAAGTGCAGATAAGCGCGCGCGATATCGCTTGGCAAGGTGCTTAGAAGCAGCGCCGCCGCGCCCACAAGATCCCCGTTTACGACGACGGGTTCAAGCACAAGATAGGCGCACTCTATCTCTCTGCCGTCAAGCAAGTCCTTAAGCTGCTCGCCGTGCAAAATGGCGCCCTTTCTTGCCCGCACCGCGCTTTGAAACGCGTCCGTCAATGCCGCTCCCGCATACTTCTTCCTGTTTTTACCCTCCGCGACCGCGACGCCTTCGGGACTTACGAAAAGCACGTCCGCGTCAAGCGATTCGGCAAGCAACTTGCCCACCGCCTTAGCCGCCGCAAGCACGCTTTCAAAACCGCTGTATTTCCTGAGAGTTATGGAATCTCCGCTTGCCGCGATCTCCATCTCGTCGCCCTCTTTAAGGCGCATAGTGCGCCGCATCTCCTTGGGAATGACAATTCGCCCAAGCTCGTCAATACGTCTGACAATCCCTGCCGCCATATCCTACCTCCAAATCGAAGGTAGTTTGCCCCGCCTTGCATGTATTATGCAAACGCGCCGCCCAAATCAAGCGACGCGTTATCCTTTTTATATTGCCGCGGCTTTTCCGAAGCTTTTTTGATTTGCTTTCCGTCTTACAGCGTTATCTTGATAGCGGGGACTACGCCGCAATAAGTGCTGTTAACGCCGCAGTGACTGTCAGCGCCTCCGATGCTGTAGGCAATGAAAGCGTCACTGTGATTGTAAGCATAAGGCGAACGCAGCCACCACAAACCGTCGCCTATGCTATAGCCGTCTGTCGCTGTGTATGCGCCTTGAGATTGCGCATAATCTGTCGTCCTCAAACGCCTTGCGAGATCATAGTAATTTCCGTCGTTGCGGAAGCCGTACATAGTGTTGGTAACATCTTCATAGCTCAGCAAGAATACCTTGTCATAGGTGTTTTCGCAAGCATTTGTGTTTGAACTGTCTGCTGTTGTCGTAGCGCTGTTGTCCACGAGAGTTGTCTTGATAATGGTTTTATCTACCTTATCGAATGCCTGTTCGTAAAACGTGTCGTTCAGCCATGCTCTTATATCGCTCTCTTTGTAGTTGTTGGGATATACGGTCTTCCCATCGATACTACGCGTCCCGCCTCCCGAATAATAATACTGCCTGCTGTCCAAAATGACGTTGCTCATCAGGAACACATCTCTGTCAGTTCTTTCCAACACGCGCCACTCGATAGGCTCCCACTTGAACCAATACAGCGCATTGATATAATAGCCGTAGTCATCTTGATAGCTGTTTAACGTTGAACTGCCGTATGTCGTAGGATCCGGTCTGTACGAAGTGAAGTATACGCCGCGATATTTTGCGTTTTCATATTCGATATCGATATACCACATATACTCCGACGCACTTCCGCCGATGTAGTATCCATAGTCCGTCCACTTACCGCTGTTGCCTGCGACAGGTCTATCCCCAGACTTCCCGTTCAGGACGCTTATTATGCCGTCGTCCTCGACTTTTGTCTGCGGATACTCGCCGAAGTATATCTTGCCGTCCCTTTCCTCGTATACAAGTTCTTTATAGCCGCACAAAGCGCATTCTTTTTGATTATCCTCTGTAATTTGCGCTTTCCAGGTATGTTGCCCCGAGGCAGGAACATCTTGATCGAATAAACGCTTATGACATGTACGACATTCCGCGTGTATGTGCCCTTGCTGAATACACGTAGGCTCCACATCGATTATCCACTCGCTGTCCTCATGCCTGTGCCTATAGCCGCCCTGCTCGTCGCCGTCATTGCACGCGACAAG
>CANQCC010000119.1 GCA_947589635.1 uncultured Clostridia bacterium
GTCGAGCGTACTTAAGCGTACGTGACTGCGAGAAAATTTGCCCTGACAAAGTTATTCGCCAAATAGCGCCGTTTTTAGGCGATGTGGTACTTGTGCGTGCGATACAACCCCCAATAAATCAACGAGCTTATCGGCAGGTTAAGGAGGATAATCGCGGGGATGACTATCGAAGCGAGGATGAGGTCGATGTCATAGACGCTTGCGCCAAGCGCGAAGAAGCCTATGAGGATGCAGATGACCGTGAGCTCGATAAACAGCATGGTGCGGTTGAGGATGGACAGCTTAAAGTTGAAGTTCGCGCGCGTTCGTCGTCCCGGATTGAGCAGGTAGAGGAAGGTGGGCACAAGGCAGAGCACGCTCCCTACGATGATGATGGGCACGAAGTATTTATAACTTATGCGAGAATACAGCGAC
The DNA here is from genome assembly GCA_947589635.1 of uncultured Clostridia bacterium. Lineage (GTDB taxonomy): Bacteria > Bacillota > Clostridia > Christensenellales > CAG-917 > CAG-475. The sequence goes on from CANQCC010000119.1 coordinate 415, forward strand.
ACCCAGCAGACCGCCATTTCCAGCAGGAACAGACCGAGCACAATGAGGAATGTGTCGCGGTTGATGCGGTTGGCCTGCAGGAAGTTGAAGGTATAATATTCCGAAGTGTTTCCCTTGTCGTAGGGACGCACGGTGTAGCCCTTTGCGTACAGCCTTGTTCTGATGTCGGCTTCCTCGGCGGGAGCGGCCTCTTGTGGCTGAGCGGCGGGGGTCTCCGCGGGCTCGTCGGCGATAGAGTAGAAGAATTCGCGATAATTTACGTCCTCTTTCTCGTATGCGAATGAGCCGTCCGCGCGGTTTATGACTGCGGAAGGCTCGTCGGGAGACGGAGCGGCAGGCGCGGGTTCTTCGACGACTGTAGCGGCCGCTTGAGCGTTTTGCTCGTCAAAGCGCTTGAATATCTCGTCGATGGATTTGCGAGCGGATCTTTCTTCCTTATAAGTCTCCTGCGCCGGATCGTAGTAGAGGGGTAGGGGATTTTGCGAGTTGTCGTACTCAGATTTCGCCTCGAGCTTTGCAAACAGTTCGTCGAGGGATTGCGCGGGGCGGAGTTGTTCCGCACGGCGGCGTTCTTCCTCTTCGCGAGCGGCGCGCGCCTCTTCTTCGCGGCGTTTGCGATCCTCCTCTTCACGGCGGAGTCTGTCCTCCTCGATACTCTTGAGGGCGACCTGAGCCGCAACGCGCTCTTCTTCGGAGTGGCGGAGCTGTTCCTTTACGGAAGCGAGTTCCTCGTCCTGTTTTTTGGCGTTTTCTTCGGCAATTCCAAGCGCTTCGTCGCGTTTTGCAATCTCCGCCTTAGCCTCTTCAAGCTGTTCGGCGGTTCTGGCGGCTTCGACGTTTTCGCGCTCCGCACCGGCGGCGAGTTCCGCAGCCTGTTCGCTGCTTATCGGATTGCCGAAGCGGTCGATGTATACGGGTTTTTCGACCTCGACAACGCGGTCGTAGCTTTGCGAGGCAAGTTCGGCGGCCTTCGAGCTGTCTATTCTGTTGCCAAAACGATCGAGATAGATGGGTTTTTCGACCTCGACGACCTTTTCGACGGGCACTTCGACAACCTTTTCAACGGGCACTTCGACGACTTTTTCTACAAGTTTCTCGACGGGGATCTCAAGGACCTTTTCCTTGTAGACCACTTCGGGCTTGGATTCGCCGGATCGTGACGAATAAGGGCGAAGCTCTGACGCGTCAAAGGGCAGGGGATTTGAAAAATCAAACTCTTTCTCGGACACGAGTTTGTCGAGAATGGTGCGCGAATATTCGTACTCGCTGCGCTCCTTGCCGAGGTACGTCCTTCCCGCGGGGGTAAGGGTGTAGTAGCGGCGCTGTCCGCCGCCCGTGTCGTCGGGACTGCCGTCATATGAAGAAACAAGCCCCTGTTTCTCAAGCCGCTTAAGCTGATTGTAGAGGGTGGCTTGCTTCAAGGTATATTGACCGGTGCTTCTGTCCTCGATCTCCTTGAGGATCTCATATCCGTACTTGTCGTTCAGGGCAAGACAGCCGAGAATTATCGTCGTCACATTGCCGCGGATGAGATCGCTGTTTACAGATGAAATATCCATAAAAATACTCCGGATACAGTATACGGATATTTTAGCAAACTATTATCAATAAGTCAATATTTTATAATACTTATTATGCGTAAAGTTGCGCAGATATTGTAGTATAGCGGCGCAACAGGCAAGAATATGGCGATAGAATCACTGTTTATTGTCGCGCAGGCGAACGACGCTCGCGGCGATTTTGCGGTGATCTTCCTCGATGGCGGCGTAGTGCTTCTTTGTGGTGTTGACGTCCCTGTGGCCGAGCACGTCCGCGACCATATATATGTCGCCCGTAGCCCTGTAAAGATTTGTGCCGAAAGTGCTCCTCAGCTTGTGCGGGGATATCTTTTTGAGAGGAGCTGCCGATTCGGCGTACTTTTTGACGAGATTTTCAACCGCGCGGACTGAAATACGCTGCACCTGAAGGGAGAAGAACAGGGCGTCTTTATCCTTGACATTCAGCTTTTCAGTGCGCTCGAGAAGACCTTTGCGCTCCGTATTTATATAGTTTTCAAGCGCTTCGGCAACCTCGTCCCCAAAGTAGAGAATGGCGCGATTGCCGCCCTTGCGCGTGACTGTGAAGGCGTTTGTTTCAAAGTCGACATCGGACAGGTTGAGGCCCACGCACTCGCTTACACGGATACCGGTGCCAAGCAGCAGGGTGAGGACGGCTACGTCGCGAGCGCGCGTGTTGCGCTGGACCTTGCGCTGATGGTCGCTCATGCCGGCGCCCGTCTCGGCGGCGTCGAGAATGCGCTCCACCTCGCGATGTTCAAGGCGGATGATGTCCTTTTCATGCTGTTTGGGCATGGTGAGTTTTGCCGCTATATTTGACGGGATCCTGTCATGATTGAAGTAGTACTTGAAGAAGGTGCGCACCGTGGACAACTTTCTCGCCTTGCCTTTTTCGCCGTTTGTGTACTCCTTGCCGTCAAACTCGTAAAAGCTGAGATACTCCATGTATGATTCGAGGTTAATAAGCGTGATCTTGGAGAGGTCCTCCGCAGTGAATTGCGAAAGGGAAGTGTAGTCCTTAAAAGTGCGCACGTTGTGCAGCAGATAGTCGAAAAATATGCGTAGATCGTACGCGTAATTGAGGCGGGTAAGCACCGTAGTCTGCGCCTCGATACCCACAAAAAACTCATCGCAAAAATCGGGGAGGATGTCGCGAAGCTCCCTCAAACGCTTTGTCAAAGCCTTGTCTCTCTCACTGAAATAGTTGGTCATATGTCTGCCCCCTATGATGTTTCATAGATATCATTATAATTAACTATTCGCAAAATGTAAAGAGAAATTTTTATATTTTCAGACAAAATAATCCTGTTTTACAGGATTATCGCTCGACAAAATTTTTTATCAAAAAATTTTGCGAATAGTTTTTTTGCCAAAAAATTTTGATTTTTCGCCGCCGGGGCAACTCGGGTTGACAATATCTTATTCTGATGATATAATAAAAGTACCACAAATTCGTAATAATTTACTAAGGGGCACTTATATGTGATAACAAGTGCATTTCTTGTCGTGCTCTCTTAGTGAGTTAGCGGATTTGTGGTGAATCTAAAAAGAATGCACTTGTTATATTTTGTGTGCGAGCGCGTTCTTTTTGGACGCGCCTTTTGTTTTAGATAAGGCGATACATCGGAAAAATTTGCGCTACGCGCATAAGGAGGATAAATATGTATCAAAAACAAATGAAATGGGCAAAGCGCTTGAGATGCGCGCTTCTCGGACTGTGCATATGTTTGCTTGTCTTTGCTCTTGTCGCATGCAACAAGACCAATAACGACGACGAAGATATCGGCAAGATCGGGATGTCCGGCTATTATGAGGGCAAACTCACCGCCGCCGAGCTGATGACGTATGCCAATCACGTTTTAACTCCCACTCTAAATGCCAATTCCGAAGTTGAATATCAGGGCTTAGATTTAGATCTGATGTATTACAAAGACGACATATACGGAGCCATATGGGTGTTGTGGCTGGAATATGGCGCCGAGACTGAGGCAAGTATTGCAATATTGTCATCCGACGCGCTTGCAGAAGAGATGTATAAGGATCTTTTAGAAGAGAATAATGAACCTTCAGAAGACGACGATCCCGGTTATGAAAGCATTATAAGGGTCGGCAACAGAATAATAATGGAGGCAGATCAGAATGCTATAAAAAAT
>CANQCC010000120.1 GCA_947589635.1 uncultured Clostridia bacterium
ATGAGGCTTTCGTTGACCTCCAGCGAGCCTTCCGCGACGACGGAGTCCGCGCAGATCTGGCTGCCCGCCGTAAGCAAAGTCATATCGTCAAGCACGATGTCCTTTACGGCGATGTCCTGCTCCTTGCCGTCGCGAATGACGGTCGTCTTGGGCGCGGAGATGAGAGACAACTTGTCTATCGTACGCTTTGCGCGCAGCTCCTGAAAAATGCCTATCGCCGTGTTGAAGAAGATTAGTATCATAAAGCCGAATTGCCCGAGCGCGTTTATGATATTGCCCTTGAAATCCACACAGAAGCACAGCATCACGGCAAGCAAAGTGAATACAAAATTGAAGAATGTCAGAATATTTTCACGCAAGATCTGCGCGACGGATTTTGTTTTTATGTTGGCGTCGCCGTTGACCTTGCCTTCCGCCACGCGCTTTGCGACCTCTTCGCCGCTCAAGCCGTTTTCTATGTCGGTCACGAAGCGTTCTTCTTTAGAGGCATTCGAGTCATCCGAAATCTCCGCGCCGTCCGATATATCGACTTCGGGCGCGTCGTCTTTGACCTCGGCGGGGATATTATCGGCGGAGATTTCGGGCGCAGAGGCGTCCGCGACGGCCTCGCGTAAGACGGATCCTTCCGCCTTTGCGGGAGCGACAGACCCCATGCCGCAGGCGGAAGAAGCCCCGGCGGTCTGCTTGTCCAAATTTACAAACTTCTTTTCAGGCTCCGCATTTAATATTGACTTGTCCTTTTCGCGCGTATCTGACATATGTCCTCTTAGATTTATATATACATCAATAACTTTAACACAGCGCGCGGATTTTTGCAATTATTTTGGCATAATAGCTTATGCGCTCGGCATAAAATTGCGTATGAGAAAAAAACTTCCGCTTATCATTGCAGTCATTTTGGTCGTCATAAGCCTGTTTATGCTTTCGGCGTGCAACAGGGACGAGGCTAAAACCCCTCCGTCCGACATATCGCGCGTCACTTTGAGCTATCTTGCGGGCGAAAGCGACCTCGCCGCGGTAAGCCTCGAGAGGGGCGAGCGCGAAAAGCAATTTATCGCCGACGGAAAAGTGACGAACGTAATGCCTTTTTGCGAACTTAAAATTGTGCCGCTTGTAAAAAACGACGTCGAATGCGCGAAGTATGCGCTTGCGGGGGAGGGCAAGACGTTCGAGGGCGAAATATCAGATCCCGCGCACGGCGAATTTTGCGCGGCGATAGACCTCGACTTCGTCCCCGACAAGATAACGGTCACGCTTAACGACGACGTAAGCGAAATAGACCTTCTTAATGTGCTCGAAGGCGGGATAAGCTGCGCGGACGCCATAACCATCGCCCGCGACGTCTTCAAGGACAAGCTCGAGGCGGAAAAGGCGGAGGGCAAAACCCGCGAAGTTTACGCCAAATTGATAACGGGAGACCGCACGACCTACTACTTTTACGTGTCCTTCATAGGCGAAGGCGTGGACTATTGGGCGACTTTGATTGACCTTAGCGGCAAGCAAATATCAAAGCGCTCGTAAAAACGCCTGTAAAATTTGCAAAACTTTACGCGATATAAAAAATATCCCGTCGGAGCCCGATGGGATATGCGTTTTGCAAATAAATTATTTCTTTGCCTTCTTTTGCTTCTTTGCTTTGACCTTGTTCGCTTTCTGCTCGAGCTTTGCGGGGATCTCGCCCTCGGCGCGGATGTGCGTGCGCTCGGTTATCCAGGCTTGCATCTTGCAAGGGACCCACAGGCCGTAGATGCCTATCGTGATGAGAGTCAGCAGCATCCAGACGATCCAGTGGCCGAGAAGGGAAATGCCTTTGCCTTCGAAGACAAGCATCTTGCCGTCGATGACCTTGTGGGAGATTTCCCAACGATACTCGCGGCAGCGAACCCACGGATATGCAAATCCGAGCGTGATGAGGGTAAGCAGGAAGTTGAACAGATGATGTCCAAGCCAGCTTATCATAGAAGCGGTGAAATAGCTCATGCCCTCTTCCTGGGCGGGAGCGGCTTGCTCTTCTTCGACGGGAGCTTCGACCTCTTCGACGGGAGCCTCGTCTTCGACGACGCTTTCCTCAACTTCGGGTTCTACGATGGGAGTTTCCTCTTCGACGGGAGCCTGATAGGTGGGGTTCTTGCATTTTTGTCCGCAATTCGGGCACTCTACGACGAGCTCGTCGGGAGAGACCGAGATAGGCGTCTTGCATTTAGGGCATGCGAATTTTGCCATTTTGATACCTCCGATATTTTTGCGTAGATTTCAAAAACATTAAAATCTCGACATCTATATTTAATATATACTTCTAAAGAGGATAAATCAAGCAAAATCTTAAAAATTATCGCCGCCGGGCAAATTTTTGGCTGTTTGAAGCCCATTTTTGCCATAACATGGCAGAAAAAAAGCAAGCGGATGGGGCAAAAACCTCTTCCGCTTGCGCAAAATCCTTGGCAAAGTTGTCGCGTAAAGTCATCGCACGATCTCGGCGCGTAAACTCTGCGACGGCAGGTCTCGCACTTTTTGCGAGCGTATCAAGCGCCTCGTCTTTATTATTTTTCCGCCGATGTATCCTCTCTCAGATTGCGCGAGATGAATGCCAGCAGCTTTTTGAAGTCCCTCTTCGCCTCGGGGAAGAGCATATAATACACGGGATATACATGAAACATCCCCTCTCCAAGCACAAGCTCCGGAGCGTTGCCCGCGGCGGTCAGCTTTTCGGCGATGGTAAGCGTATCGGACAGCAGCATCTCGTGCGTGCCCGCGCTTAAAAACATATTTGGAAAACCCTCATAATTGCCGAAGACGGGGGAGACATATGGGTCTCGCCTGTCGGCGTCGCCTATGAAGCAATATATATCGCATTTAAGCAATTCCGCACGTTTAGAATCATCAATTTTGCCGCCTTTGAGGCCGAAGAGCGGGTCCAATGTATAGTTGTCCGTATAGCTTTTTCCCTCCGCGGTCATGTCCGCCCAAGGAGACATACAGAACGCCGCTTTGGGCATAGTCCTTCCCGCGTCGCGCAGCTTTAAAAGGAGCGCAAGGGTAAGGTTGCCTCCCGCGGAATCGCCGCCTACGACGATGTTTTCCTCCCTGTAGCCAAGCTCGCCCACTATGTGATCCCAAAGCGCAAGCGCCTGATCAAGCTGAGTGGGGAAGACGCGCTCGGGCGCGCAGTCATAGTCAAGATATATGACGTCCGCGTCGCCGTTTTCATCCGCCGCATGCGAAAAGGCCCCCGCCATCTTGCGATACAGCTTTGTAAGCCCCGCTATGTACGCCCCTCCGTGCAAATACAGCACGAGTTTTCCGCCCGGGAGCTTGCCCTCGCGCGTGACGACCTCAAACCTTGTGCCGTCCTCGAGCGTGCGCCTGTCAAGCGTATAGCCCTGCGAGGTCTCCACGGCGTTGTGCCTCTCAAGCAGCCTGCAGCGCGTGATGGGATCGAGGGTGACTTCGGGGTTCATGTTGAAGTTTTTGCGGATATATGCTATCGCAATTTTTCCTCTTATAGAAACCATAATTTTTCTCCTGCGTGTTATACCTAAATTTTATGCGCAATGCCGCCCGCTGTCAACAAAAATCGCCTCTTGCAGCTTAAATGAATATCTTTCTTGACATCATCAAACCATGCAAAATAAACTGTATTTATATCGTTACAAATCTCAGAGTAAATTTTTGCAACTTGCTCAACAAAAAATCTGTGCTACCATCGCAAAGAGAGCGCAAGAGAAAATAAGGAGTTATGATAGATTGAAATTATGGTTGTAAAAAATCAAAAAATTTGCCGTCTGACAGCAAAATTATGTGATGTATTCGAACATACAAACGAACCACTTTTAATGTTAAAAATGCCACTAAATAGTACAAAAAAAGTAACCAGCTTACCCTTTTAGGGGTTCAACTGGTTACCCTCTGGTGGGCAAGGTTGGGACAAATTCGAACACTTTTTAGAGGGAATATTGCGTAATTTTCGGTAATGGCGACTTTGAAGTAAAGCGGCGAGGAGTGCGGCGGAAATGTGGACGGGTGGAAATTGGAGCGGGTGCGGATATAAATGTTGATTTTTGTCCG
>CANQCC010000121.1 GCA_947589635.1 uncultured Clostridia bacterium
GGGTTCGAATCCCTTCAGGCTCGCCATATGGTGGATATAGCGCAGTTGGTTAGCGTGCCAGGTTGTGGCCCTGGAGGCCGTGGGTTCGAGTCCCACTATTCACCCCACTTGATGTAAATCGTCCAATAAGGACGTAAGCATATAAGTTCGACGCCCCCATCGGGGACTCGAACGGGCGGAAAATGGCTTTGCATGCGTAAAAATATACTTTGCATGCGGAGTACTAAAAAAATCGAGATGTGCTTTTGGGTTTTTGCTCATCTCGATAAACAACTAAACGTTGTAAAACATACAGCAAAAGCCCTCAGCACCGTCTCGATTTTTTTAGGGGTATCGCCAAGCGGTAAGGCAACGGATTTTGATTCCGTCATTCGTTGGTTCAAATCCAGCTACCCCTGCCATCGTCTCGTTAGCTCAGCAGGTAGAGCACCGCACTTTTAATGCGATGGTCCGGAGTTCGAATCTCCGACGGGACACCAACAAAAAAAAGTAGCCTACGCTACTTTTTTTTGTTGGTCATCTCTCGTGTAAGATACCAAAAAGAACGCCCGATAAAGATGTTCTTTTTGTATCTCTCGTATAAAACACGAGAGATGATGTCCCTCGGAGATTAAGTCGCTTTGCGACGTCCACGCTTTGCGTGGCGAACTCCTTTTCCGGACTGACGCTCCGCTCCCGAGCGCAAGCGCTCCCGCTCCACTATTACGGCGGTCCGTTGGACTCGCCTACGAATCTCCGACGGGAGATTGCGGGCAAAGCCCGCCATATCACGTTAGGACACCAAAAGGAACCTTTCTTGAACTGATAGGTTCCTTTTTATTGTGTCCCATAGGAGATTGCAACACTTTGTGTTGCCTGCATGATGTGCAGCGAACTCCGGTTCCCGGACTGACGTGTTGTTTTATACAAAAAGCGGTCGTGAAGGCCGCTTTTTTGATGGATAAAGTTGGGATAGTGGATTACTTGATTTGTCTTAGGGCGACTTCAAGCAGGCACTTGGACACAAAATCGGGCACGGTGAAGGAGCCGAGGTCGCCTTCGGAGCGATGGCGCACGCTGACCACTCCGCTTTCCGCCTCTTTGTCGCCGATGACAAGGATGTAAGGCACTTTTTCAAGTTGCGCCTCGCGGATCTTCTTGCCGAGTTTTTCGCTGCGCACGTCCGCTTCCGCGCGCAGTCCCGCCGCGAGAAGTTGCGCTTTTACATCGAGAGCCGCCTGCATTGTGCGGTCGGTGAGCGAAAGCACTCTTACCTGCTCGGGCGCGAGCCACATCGGGAAGGCGCCGTTGTATTTTTCAATGAGCATGCCGAGCGTACGTTCATAGCAACCGATGGAGCTTCTGTGGATTATGTAAGGCCTTGCCTTCTCGCCGTTTTCGTCGATGTAGATCATATCGAAGCGGGTCGCGAGAGAAAAGTCTATCTGCACCGTGAACAGCGTATCTTCTTTGCCGTGGACGTTTGCCGCCTGCACGTCGAGTTTGGGCCCGTAGAACGCCGCCTCGCCCATCGCCTCGACATACTTGATCCCGAGGTCGTCGAGGATGGATTTCATGGTGTTTTCAACTCTTTCCCAATCCTCCTTGCTGCCGACGTACTTGCTTGAATTTTCGGGATCCCAGCGCGAGAAGCGATACCAAATGTCGTCCGCTATGCCAAACACGTCCGCCATATATTTTATAAGGTCGACGCAGCCGGCAAATTCCTTCTCAAGCTGATCCGGAGTGCATACTATATGTCCGTCCGCAAGCGTGAATTGACGTATGCGGGTTAGGCCGTGCATCTCGCCGCTTGCCTCTTTGCGGAATTCTATTGCGGTCTCGGCGTATCTGACGGGCAGATCGCGGTAGCTCTTGAGGCCGTTTTTATATATGGTAAATTGCAATGGGCAGGTCATCGGGCGCAAGCAGAGGATCTCGTCGTCGACGTCCTCGTCCCCGATGTAGAACATCTTGTCTTTATAATGATCCCAGTGCCCCGAGGTGATAAACAGATTGTTTTTGGTCATGATGGGAGTTTTCGTAAGCAAATAGCCCCTTCTCTGCTCCTCATCCTCGACGAAGCGCTGCATGATCTGAAGCACTCTCGCGCCTTTGGGCATCATAAGCGGCAAGCCCTGCCCTATGTTTTCGTCCGTCATAAAATAGCCGAGCTCTCTGCCGACTTTGTTGTGGTCGCGCGACTTGGCCTCTTCAAGCTTTTTGAGATACTCTTCAAGTTCGGACTTCTTTTCAAAGCAGGTGCCGTAAATGCGGGTGAGCATCTTGTTCTTCTCGTTTCCGCGCCAATACGCGCCCGTCAGCGACGTAAGTTTGAACGCCTTTACTCTGCCTGTGGAGGCGAGGTGCGGCCCCGTGCAAAGGTCCACAAAATCGCCTTGCCTGTAAAAAGATATCTCCTCCCCGTCGGGGATGTCCGCAAGAAGCTCGACCTTATAGGGCTGTTTTCTCTTAAGCAACAGCGCCTGCGCCTCTTTGCGTGGCAAAGTGAAGCGCTCTATGGGAAGATCCGCTTTGATGATGCTGCGCATCTCGCACTCGATCTTTTCAAAATCCGCCTGAGATACCGGGCTTTTGAACTCGAAATCATAATAGAACCCGTTGTCGACGGCGGGGCCTATCGCCAGCAGCGCCGTGGGATAAATGTTGCTGACCGCCTGCGCAAGTATGTGCGAGCAGGTGTGACGATATACTTTTTTGCCCTCGTCGCTGTCAAAAGTGAAAACTTCGAAATCGCAATCCGAATTTATCACGGTGTTCATCGAGGAAAGTTTGCCGTCGATTTTGCATACGATCGCCGCGCGAGCCAACCCCTCGCTGATCTGCTTTGTCACTTCGAGAGCGGTCTTTGGCGCGTCGAGCGACAAAATTGAAGAATCTTTAAGCCGAATGTTCATAAATACCTCCGCGCAATCAGCCTCACGAGGGCTGTACGCAATTTATTGCTCCAAATCCCGGAGTATGCATAATTATATCCTCATACCCCGGCAAAGTCAATAGATTTTATCCCTATAAACGCATGCAAAAAGCCAAAAATTCAATTTGCACAAGGCTTGAACGCTCCCGATCGTTTTTTTCTCGGCGAGCGACAAGAGCTTATCCAAAATTGTGCATAAATTTTCTCAGAGCGATTTAAGCCCCAGTGAGCGGCAAATGTCCGCAAGGCTTTCGGTTGGATTGAGCGCCTCTTCAAAGGAAAACGCCGCGCTCTCCTTCGACCTGCGCGCGTCGCGGATCTTGTCCTTAAGTTCGCGCACGGCGGGAGTATCTTCGCCCGTTTCGTTTTGCTTGTCTATTTGCAGCGAGGTCAGACGCGCGACTTCGCTTTTGAAATATTCCTCCATCTCATCCGCGCTCTCGCCCTTTGTCAGTGAGAAATCCTGCGAAAGAAATTTGCCGAGTTCAAGTTCTATCCCCACCGCGACGCCTTCCATATTGAGGGCGTCCTTGTCAAAATGATAGCGCTCCTTAAGCTCCTCATAGGCGCCCGTCCACTTCGCCCTGAACAGCTTAAGTCTGTCAAGCTCCAGAGCGTATCTCGCCTTGACGTCCGCGCTGAGCCTCTCCGCGTTTTGCGTAGCGGCGATGAAGGCGGCTTTTATTTGCTCCTCCTTGCCCTTAAGCTCGTCAAGTTCGCTGCCGCGGCTGTCGCATAGCGCCTGCAAAGCGGATACCCGCTCGGTCAAGGCAAGCCGTGCCGATTCGCATCTTTCCCTCTCCGCCGCAATATAACTTTCCACCTCGTCGATGTCATAGCCTCTGTGCACACGCCTGAATTTGTATATCCTCTTCTCTTTCATATTTACCTCGCCTATACCGCCATTATCCCACATCCCGCCTGCAAAAATCTGACATTTGCCGTCCCCATTTGCATATTTTTGTCAATTCCCCAAATGCAAGCGATGTTGTAAGTAGAAGTAGAGTTTTGACATAACGTGCGTTGCCATAATTCAGGCACGGACAAGGGTTGGTGTAACTCAAGCACGTCAAAGGTTACCATAACTCCAGCATGTCAAGCGTTG
>CANQCC010000122.1 GCA_947589635.1 uncultured Clostridia bacterium
ACGGTGTGCCCGAAACCCGTATAAAGCGACGTGCTGTCCCTGCCGAACGTGGCGGGAGAGCCTGTGGCAAGCACTACGGCGTCCGCCTCCAGCGAGAAGCCCTCGTTGGATTTGCCCTCGCGCTTTATTATGCCGCTGACGCTGAACACGTCGCGGAAATTCTCTATGAAATTGACAAAATGGCATGTGAGCAAGTCCACGCGGTTGCGCTCCGCCGCGCGACGCAACACGTCAAGCACCGTCGAGGCGCACTCGCTGTAGGGGTATACCCGCTTGTCGATGACCTTGGTCACAAGCCCCATGCTTTCAAAAGCGGCGATCGCGTCATGCGCGTCAAACCTGTCAAGAAAGCTCTCCACGATATTGGGACGGTTGAAATGCACTATATTCATGTCAAGATTGGTCAGATTGCACTTGCCGTTGCCCGTCGCAAGCAACTTTTTGCCCACACGGTCGTTGCTTTCAAGCACCGCCACCTTGAGGACAGGCGGCAACTGCGAAGCCAAAAACAGCCCCGCCGCTCCGCCGCCGATAATGATAACGTCATATTTTTGAGTACTCATACCGTTATTTTACCACACCGCCGCGAATAATGCAATTTTTTTCCAAAATATATAAAAGTGTGCAAATTTGCTTGTCAACGCGGCAAATTTAGTGTATCATATCAAATGCTTCGGAGGCATAGCCCAGTTGGTTAGAGCGCTACGTTGACATCGTAGAGGTCACAGGTCCGAGTCCTGTTGTCTCCACCAAAAACCCTCGCACCGGCGAGGGTTTTTTGCTTCTCTGCGCGGGATGAGAATTTCGCTTCGCTCAATTTTGCGGCGAGCGGTCTATATTTATAATAATAAAGAATCAATCGTCTCGTCAAATATTTCGCACAGGCGAATGAGCAACGCAAAACTCGGTTCACATATTCCCTTTTCCCAAGCACTGACGGTTCGCTGATTAACTCCCAACTTCTGTCCAAGTTGCGCCTGTGACAGCCCGTGTTCTATTCTTAATTCTTTCAAGTTTTGGGCAAATTTGATTTCCATATTACAAGTTTTACCAGAATTTATGGTAAAATACTTGACTTACCAAAATTTTTGGTATATTATTGTCGTACTATAAGCTATTATGGAGGTACAAAAATGGCAGGATTCTTAAAAATGATGCTGCGTATGAACACAAACATGATCGGCTCCGTGACGGGCTCCGATTTCCGTAACGGAAACTTACCGATGGCCTATCTTGGAATGGGCGAAAAGGAAAACAAAGACAAACTCATGATATATGGCGAAAAACTTGATGATTTTATCTTTGGCAAAGAGGACGTAGCCTCTTGCGAGCTTGTGCAACAACAGTGCTATTTCAAAATGAACGGCAATCAGCAAAAACTCGGTCCCAAATATCAAGTCAAATTTAAGAATGGAAAGGAAGCGATAATTTGCATACCCGCGAATGCCGCCTATCGTTTTGAAAATGTGGTAATGTAATTTGCAAAGATAAACCTATCACTCGCAATCTAAAACGGACCGCTTTTAATGGTTGGGACGTTTTAGATTGTTTTTTATTCTGTATATTAAATTTTTGTTGTTAAGGCAAGACCGGCAAACTTTGACCGGCGTTTTCTAAAGCGGGATTTATACGATCGCGCTGAACACGCGATGCGCGGGATATGCTTATTTGATATTTACTTTGCGCGGCGGGTGTGGTATAATGCGGTGTATAAATAAGGGAGCGTTTTGCGCGCCGCACTATCCTTAAGAAGTCCGCCATATTTATCGACGCGCAAACTCGGGTGGCGAACATGAAAAAACAAGATCCGTTGATCGTTGCGCTTAATGTACTTATCGCGCTGGGCGCGGCGTTTGCCCTGTCCATGCTGATATTATTTCTGTGTTCTAGCTCCATTCTTCCAAGCGGAGAGCAAATGGAGGTGAGCGAACAATTGGGCATGACCCTCGGCTATGTATTGACAGGCATTGTCCTGACCGCGTTGCCCTCCGTGATAGTCTGCGTAGCCTTGATAGTTATCGACATATGTCTTGCGGCGATAAAGGCAAAGCGCAAAGTCCTTATCGCATGCATAATAGTGCTGTCCCTCTTTCTGCCTCTGTTCATCGTCTCCACGCTGACCTATTACGTCATAGTTGAATACGTCAAGTGGCTGTACGCGATACTCATCCCGGCTTATATGGTTTATGTGGCGGCGATAGTGGTATGCGCGATCGCGCTCGCAAGGGAAAATCGCAAGAGGGCCGCACAACTCGCGGAGGAAAAGGACGCAAAAGGCGGCAAAAGTCCCCGCCCTGCCGTCAGCCCCGTTGTAGCGCGCAAAGCGCCTGCAAAGAATACGCCTGCGGAGCCGCTTGAAACTCTTGACGACCCGTTGGATCTTGACGAGCTGAGCGAGCTTGAAGAACTGAGCGAGCCTGACGAACTGGACGAAGAAGTATAAGACTATCGAGGAAGTTTAAGGCTTTTTACTATTTTATCCCGCGCCGCTGCGCTTCGCACCGCGCGCACGACGGCAAGGCCTTATCATTACGGCGTTCGGCTGCTTTTTTGTAATAACCGGAGTGTTTGCCATCCCGCAAGTCAACTCGCCGGACAGCGACGCGTTTATCACCGCGGCGGCGCAAATGTATATCTTTGCAATGATACACGTGCTGTTTGCGCTTAATTTCTGCCTCGCAAAAGTCCTGCCGCCAAAGAGGCCATCTTCCCCGCCTGCGGTTTAATCATTCCCTTGTTAAGCTATTTTAGTTGGCGTATCAACTTGACGCATATGAAAAACCCTGCGCTCCGGCAGGGCTTTTATTTTTATATTATTCGCCGGTTTTATTTGGCTTTAGTTTCGGACTCCGCGCCAAAGAGGAAGGTGTCGTCGTCGCAGCGGACTGTTTCGCATCCCTCTTTTCGCGCGTTGACCATAGAAAAGTATGTGCCTTTAAGTTTCAGCAAGTCGCTGTCGGACATCCTCGCGGTGGGCACGGTGCGCCCGTCCTCCGTCTTGGGCGCGTCGTAGAGGATTGTGCTTAAATACCACTCTCTCATCGCGTTATGGCCGTTAGTGAAAACGGGCGCCGAAACGGCGGCAAAGTACGGTCTTATAAGAATTATCGGACACAGCCTGTTGATATAGTTGGCGCGCTCGCTGCTGACCCCGGTGAACCTCTTCTCCTCGGAGTTGTACTTGAGGTTAGTGGACGTAAAGGTTATCAAAAACTTTTCGTTGGAATAAAATTCCACCGCGACGCCAAACTTGTTGACAAGCATTGTCAGCGCGTTAAGATAGTTGCAAGACCCGTTGCCAATGACGTCCTTCGCGTATTTTTTGCCGCTCCAGGATATTGTATAGTCGGTATTGCTGCTCACGCCGAGATAGCTGTCCATAAGCGCAAGACGATTGATCTTGAAGCCGGATTCAAGCTCGCCCGCCTCCACAAGCAGGTTGCAAAGCGTCGCCGAAGCTACGCTGAGGCAGCCGCCCATGGAGTGCCCCGCTATCCTTACGTCGTGTTTGGACGTCGCGTAGCCGGGATGCGCCTTGCTTACGGCGTCCGCCATGCGCATATATTCCGCCGCAAACAGCTCCGCCACGCTGCCGTCGCCCTTTATCGCCGTGTTTGGCGCGGTGTTGTAGGTGTTGCCTCCACGCTTATACACCGCCTGAACTCCGCTGTCCGTAGACCAGACGCGCTCCTGCACCGCGGGAGGCGTCCCCGCCACTTCCACTGCGCTGTTGTCGGCATAGTCCGCAAACATCTCCCAATGAAAATAGAACACGTTATAGCCGTTATCAAACCAATACTTCGCAAGGTCGTACGTCTGATTGCTGTTGGGATCATTTGCAAAATAGGCGATGTCTTCTACGTCTTCAAATTGTTCAAGCTCGTCAAGACGGCTGTCGCTGCACATATTAGCGTTGCCGTTTCTGCCGGTGCCCGCCTGCAGGCCGTTGATTATGACAAGAATGTTCTTGTCGGGATTGAAATATTGCTCGGCAAGTTCCTCGGTGTCGATGCGGG
>CANQCC010000123.1 GCA_947589635.1 uncultured Clostridia bacterium
AGCAGGTTGAAAAATACTCATGCGCCGTACGCACAGCGAGGCCGAAAGTGCTTATTCCCGTGTTCCCGGGCACAAACTGCGAGTACGATACCGCGAAAGCCTTCGAGGACGCGGGCGCAGAGGCGGATATCTTTGTGATAAGAAACGGCAATGAAAGCGAAGTCGCCTCAAGCGCGGAGGAGTTTGCAAAGCGCATGCGCTTAAGCCAGATAACCTTTATCCCGGGCGGCTTTTCGGGCGGCGACGAGCCCGACGGCTCCGGCAAGTTTATCACCGCGTTTATGCGCAGCGAGGACATAAAAGAGGAGGTAAAAAACCTGCTCGAGGCAAGAGACGGCCTTATGGGCGGCATTTGTAACGGCTTTCAGGCACTCATCAAACTTGGACTTGTGCCGTACGGCAAAATCATCGACGCGGACGAGAATTGTCCTACGCTGACCTATAACGACATAGGCAGGCACCAATCCCGCATAGTCCGCGTGCGCGTTGCGTCCGTCAAATCTCCGTGGCTGAGCATGGTGCGGGAGGGCGACGTCTTCAACGTGCCGATCTCTCACGGCGAGGGCAGATTTGTCGCAAGCGATAAACTTATAAAGAAACTCGCGGCGAACGGGCAGATCATGACGCAATACGTCGATCTGAGCGACAAGGCGACTATGGACATACGCTTCAATCCAAACGGCAGCGCGTACGCGGTGGAGGGAATACTGTCCCCGGACGGCAGAGTTTTCGGCAAGATGGGGCACTCCGAGCGCAAGGGAAGCGGCCTTTACAAAAACGTCGTGGGCAACTACGATATGAAGCTGTTTGAAAGCGCGGTGAGATATTTCAGATAATTTCAAAAACCGAGGTTTATGCGCGCGAATGCGCAAAATAAAGATCGTTTTGCAAAATAAAATTCCTCCCGATGGTCGGGAGGAATTTTTTAACAACTTGATTTTTCAAACTTACTTGAACGCCTTGATGTAAGCGACAAGCTCGTTGAAGATGACGTCGAGTCCGTGCGCGCCTGCGTCGGGGAAACCTATGCTGCGCTCGCCGACGGTGCCCGCTCTGCCAAGTCTTGCGACGACGGTCTTAGTGGCTTCCGCGCCTTTATGCGCAGCCTCTGCGCCGAGTTCGAGGCCCTTGATGAGCTTTTTGCCTTCTTCCGCCGCTTTTGTAAGAGCGAGCGCGCAGGGTTTGAGTGCGTCGACCAAAGTCTTGTCGCCGATATCCGCGCCCTTGCCGAAGGACTTTTTGCCCGTCTCATAGACGCCGCGGTTTGCTTCCATGAAGAGGAACGCCACGTCCTTAAGGTCTACTTCCTGCTTGCCCGCCATAGCCTTGCCGGCATACTTGAACGCGCTGCCCCAGATGGGACCGGAAGCGCCGCCGCAATACTCCTTGATGATGTCGGAGCAGCTGATAAGGAATTCGCCTATGTTGCCTTTCTTGCGGGTAGCCCAATCTGCTTTGAGCTGTCTGAAGCCCTTTGCGATGGACATGCCGAAGTCTCCGTCACCCATCTGATCCGCTTCGCAGAAAGGAACCTCGTTTTCAATGACGATATCCGCCATCTTTTCGACTATTTTGACGAACGCGGGAGTGTTTATCGTCTCGCCGATCTTGGGCTCGCCGACCACTTCGTAAACTGCGTTTGCGTCCTCTTCTTCAGCCGCGGCTTTCTTTTTGGCTTTGGGAGCCTCCGCCTGCGCGGGAGCATATCCGAGAGCCTTGCCGATCGCTTGCACTGCCTCGAGAGCAGCGGCGGCTTGCTCGCTCATAGCGGCGCCCCAGGTCAGGGCAGGGGTGGAGACGGGATAGTCGATGAGGGACTTAAGCTCGTCGTCTACTCTCAGCACCGTGATGGACGCGCCCGCCATATCGATGGAGGTCATATAGTTGCCCACTATCGTGCGATGGATGTTCACGCCGTCCGCGCCGAGCGCCTTGGTGACGGAGTTGTTGAGGATGTAAAGCTCCTGCATGGGGGTGCCGCCGAAGCCGTTGATAAGAAGCACGACGTCTTCGCCCTTCTTCAGCTTGAGGTCCTCTTCGAGGTCGGTGACTATCCTGCGTGCGAGGTCGTCGGAGAAGGTGCCCTTAGAATAGTCGATCTTCTCGCGGAAGCGGCCGGGCTCGCCATGGATGCCAACGCCGAATTCCATCTCGTCGTCGCCGATCTCAAACGTGGGATGGCCCGCTGCGGGAACAGTGCAGGATGTGAACGCAAATCCGAAGGAGCGGACGTTGTCGATGACCTTGTTTGCGACGCGCTTGACCTCTTCAAGCTCCTTTCCTTGCTCGGCTGCTGCGCCAGCGCACTTGTGGACGAGCACGGTGCCCGCGACGCCGCGGCGACCAACTGTATACAGAGAATCCTTAACGGCGATGTCGTCGTTTACGTATACTGCGTCGACCTTGATACCGTCTTCCTGAGCGTCGGACATGGCGTTGTTGAAGTTCATGCAGTCGCCGGAATAGTTTTTGATGATGAGCAATACGCCCTTGTCGGTGGCGCACTTCTTGATGGAGTTGTAGACTTGAACCTGAGAGGGCGAGGCAAATACGTCGCCGCAGACCGCCGCGTCAAGCATACCTTTGCCGACAAAACCCGCATGCGCAGGCTCGTGACCGCTGCCGCCGCCGGAAATCAGGCTGACTTTGTTGTCGTTGATCTCTTTCTTTTTGACGATCTTGAATTTTTCGACAAACTCGAGTTCGGGATGCGCTGCGGCAAGGCCGTGGCACATATCATACACGAAACTCTCTGGGGTGTTCATGATTTTTTTCATAATGATCTCCTTATTAAAAAGCAGGGTACCCTCCCTGAAAGGGAGAGCACCCCGTCGTTTTACTTAGTCGCAGCAATCGCAGCCGTATCTGTACTCATAGCCGATCCTGTCCGCAGTCTTGATGGCGGCTTTGACCATGTCGACGGTTACGGGGAAGGGCATGTTGTGGATGGACTCGTCGGGGATGCAGGATTTTTCCGCAATGGCGGTGAGCATCTCGTCGGAAACTTCATCCGTGCCGAGGTCCTTCAGGCAGACGGGAAGACCGACTGTCTCGCAGAAGTCAAGCACTTCGTAAAGCTCCTCTTCGGGGCTGTTTTCAAGCACGAGCTGGCAGATGGTTCCGAATGCGACCATTTCGCCATGGAAGTACTTGGTGTGCGCGGGAAGAAGGGTAAGTCCGTCGTGGATGGCGTGCGCAGCGGCAAGTCCGCCGCTCTCGAATCCGAGGCCGGAGAGAAGGATGTTGGTCTCGACAATTCTTTCAAATGCGGGAGTGACGCTGTTCATGTCGCAAGCCGTCTTTGCCTTTGCGCCGTCGGAAAGAAGGGTCTTATAGCAGAGCTCCGCAAGCGCGAAAGCCGCCATTGTGCCGTATCCGAGCATCGTGCCCTTCGCTCTGTTTGCGCCGCAGGGAAGACCCGCGTTGACGTTGGAGCAGGAGCGAACGTTTGCTCTTGCCTCGAAGTATGTGGAAAGAGCGTCGCCCATGCCGCTCACGAGGAAACGGGTAGGAGCGTTTGCGATGACCGTCGTGTCGATGAGGACTACGCTGGGGCTCTGCCTGAAGTACGCATAGTCGTCAAAGTGATGATCGTCCGTGTACAGCACCGCGGAGTGAGACGTAGGTGCGTCCGTAGCCGCTATCGTGGGGCAGATGATGAGGTTGTTGCCCGCCGCGACGCATTTGGATGTGTCGATCGCCTTGCCGCCGCCGAGGCCTATTGTGCAGGAGCACTTATTGGCTTTTGCAAACTCCTGCAAAGCCTTCACGACGTTGCGGGAGCACTCGCCCTTGAAAAGATCGCCGCTGGGAATGAACTCCACGCCGAATTTGGCCTGAGTCGCTTCGAGCTTCTCTTTTACGAGGTTAAGCGCGAACGGGTCTGCGATAAGCAGCGCTTTCTTACCGAAAGTTCTGACGAAATATCCGAGGTTGAGGAGCTCATCCTCGCCCTGGACATACTTTGTGGGGCAAATAAATGCTTTTCTCATAAAGTTTCTCCTTTTGAGGT
>CANQCC010000124.1 GCA_947589635.1 uncultured Clostridia bacterium
AAGCGTGCCCTCTCCCCTCTCGAGCGAAGCGGTGTTTGTAAAGGACAAAAACTTTTTGCCATCCATCGCGTCAAGGGAGTTTGAAAACCTCACCGTCATTGTGAGTTCCCGCGCAAAAAAGGAGAGCGCAAAAAAACTGCTCGGCAGGACGGAAGTGCTTACCGTGGCGGAGGCAAAAGGACTTGAAAGAAACGCCGTCGTGCTTGTTGACGTGCTGTCCGATAACGCCGATAAGTGGCGATATCTGCACGAAATGACCTTAAATCGCAAGACCGCGGACGAAAATTCCGTATTCAGATATTACTTCAACCTCTTCTACGTCGGAGTGTCGCGCGCAAGGCAGCACCTGTTCGTGGTCGAGTCTGACTACCCAAAATTTTTCGACTCGCTTTTTGACGAATGCTTTGAGAGGAGAGGCAAGGAGCGCGCCGTAGCTCTGCTTAAAGACATCGCGGGCAAGACCGACCTCGGCGACGACGAGCTTATCGAAAGGATAGAAAAATTCTGCTCTTTAGAGCAATACGACAACGCGCGCGCCGCCGCCAATCGCCTCTCGTCGGAGGAGCTGAGAGACAAGCGGCTTATAATGATATCCGCGCACGAAAAGTTTTTGAGGTTTGGGGACTTCAGGAGCGCCGGCGTGGAATATTGGAAGCGCGGCATGGACCCCGAAGCGAGGCAGATGTTCGCAAGATCGGGGGACGAAAGGCTTTTCCCGCTGATGGACGCGTGCCTTGAAGGGGGCAGCAGCGCGCTCGACCCCGACATAGCGCGATTCTTCCCCCTCGTGGAGGACAACGAACTTGCAAAATCAATAATACTTGAGACGCTTTCAAGCGATCATAAAGAAATTTCCGCCTCCTTAACAAGGACGACGGAGGCGTTGAGGAGAAAAAAATGAACGACGATTCCATCAAAGAACTTATCGAAAGCTTTATCGCCTACCGCGATCTTATCGCGCCGCTCAAGGACAGCCTTGCCGAGGTGGGCAGGACGTACGGCGAGATCCGCGACGACCTGGATTCGCTTTCCAAAAATCTGTCGGGCGGAGCAAGCGGACAGCTCGATCGCATACATCAGACCCTCGCCGCGCAGGCCAAAAACGGGCAGGAGCTCAGCCGCAGGATAGACGAGTACGCTCAGGCGGGGGACAAATTCGCGCAAGCCGTGCGCGAGATGACCTCGCAATTTTCGGGGCTTGCGGAAAGGATAACCTCGCTTGAGGAGACCGAAAAAAACGCCCGCGCCCAGATAGAGCGCATAGACGCGCTGCTTGAGGAAAAAAAGGCGTCCTACAATCTTAAGGACCTGCAAAAATCGCTTGATCGCTACAACGTCAACATCGAGAAGATAAGCGAGTTTATCAACCGCGACATCGCCGTCGTAATGAAGCAAAACGCGGACGCGACGGACGCCATCCGCAAGGAAAACGACGAGCTTAAGGCGCTTGTCACACAGCAAAACGGAGATATAAAGGCGCTGTGCGACGCGTTTGGACAGACCTCGCAACTGCTCAAAACCGTCGTGGAGGGCGGCGCCGTCAACGAGCAATACATCTTTGACGTCATGGACAAGTGGGCGGCGGACAGAAAAGTCAAGACAAGACAAAAATAACTTATGGCGCAATCGTTTGAGGAAAGGCTGCTTGACGCAATAAAAAGAGACGATCTTAAGGCGTTCGGCGCTATAGCGGAAGGCGCGCGAGTGGGCGCGCTGCGCTTGGGAAGATTTCCCACGCTCAGTTTGCTTTACCTCTTCGGCGCGCGCAAGATATTGAAGGCCTACGAGGAAAATTTCCTCAAAATCAACGCATGGGAGCAGGCGGCGGAACCCGCAAGCATAAGCGCGCTGTTCATAAAGAAAGCGGGCAAGTGCGCAAGGCTTTATCTTGACGAAGTCGTCACCCCCATCGAAGCGCTTATGCTTTTGAACAAGACCGCAAAAGTAAAGGCGGTCTACCCCGTCGTCAGGCCGTCCGAGGCGGTCAGATCCCGCCTTAAGGAGATATATTTTATTCGCTATGCCCTGCCCGTGACCTTCAGAGGGCGCGGCATAGAGATCCCCCGCCGTCCCCTCTCCCGCAGGGAGAAAAAACGCCTCGCATTGGCGTGCGTGGGGATAGTGCTTGCGCTTGCGATAATAATATCCGTCCCCGCCGTCACGCTTTCGCTTGTCCCCCTGCCCTCGCGCGGCGAGATAACCAAGCTGAGCCAGATGGATCTTGCCTCAAACAGCACCTATCGCCTGAAAAAGGACATCTACGTCCCGAAGAGCTTTTCGGTGCAGGAGGTCAACTGCACGATAATAGGCGAAGGCCACGCGATAACGCTTGAAGAGGGCGCGAGTCTGGGGCGGCTAAACGGGGCGTTGTCGGATGTGAAAATAGTCTCGCGCGGCACTCCCGTCTTCACGGTGTGCACCAATATATCGAGCATAACGGACGCGACTTTGAACGTGACGGCGGAGCTTGAGGCGACAGAGAGCCTCGGCATGCTTGCGATAGTCAACTACGGCAAAATTAGCGGCCTTACCGCCACCATCGGCGGAAACTTGTCCGCTATGGCGGAAGACGGCGCGCAAAGCGCGGATTTAATATTCGGGGGCATAGTCGGGGAAAATTCCCGCGTGAGCGCCTCCGCCATGGAGCCCTCCCCTCAATACGGCACAATAGAGAATTGCACCGTGACCTTCAATAACTTCACCCTGAATGGAGTCGTCGAAGCGAACGCCTCTTTCGGCGGGATAGCGGGCATAAACAACGGGATTTTGCAGGATTGCAGCGTACAGGGCGACATAAGTTCGGACACTCTTGACATCGCGGGCGTCTGCTATGTCAACGGGCACGTGATATCGCGCGTATTCAGCGAGGCGAACCTCTCTCAGACTTCGGACGACGCGAGGTGGTCCCCTACAATAGGCGGCATAGTTCTTGAAAACGACGCGACGATAGAATATTGCAAAAACTCCGGGAAAATCTCCGTAACCAACCTCTCCGCGGGCGACGAGGAGAGCTCGCCATCCGCTCTTATGGGCGGCATAGCAAACGAAAACAACTCCGTCATAAGGTATTGCAGGAGCGACGGCGACCTGTCCGCGCAAAGCGCTTCGATGGCGATCGCGGGAGGCATAGCGGCGCGCAACTTGAGCAACATAACCTATTGCGCGACTTCGGGGGATATGTCCATCTCCGCCTCCTCCGCCACGGCGGGCGGGATATTTGGCAGGAGCGAGGTGCAGATTGGCGGATTCTACTACTATTGCGGCTTTGCGGACATGTGCGTGAGCGAGATGAAGTTTGACATCGCTCTGAGCGGCGACGACTTGTCCTGCGCGGGCGGGATAGGCGGCTTTATCATAGAGGCGGTGCAAGACGTCTCCACGGGCGAGGGAGACGGCAGCCAAACGATGAAAAAATACATCGGTGGAGGCGGCGTTACAAATTGCGCGTTTCTGGGAGAGCTGACCTCCACTTCGAATATCTCATATTTCGGCAACATAGTCGGCATATGCGGCAAGGACATCTACTACAAAAACTCATATCAGATGAGCGACGGCAGCGAAAAGCGCAACTTCGAGGGCAATCTGTACCTGCCAAACACGCTGCCCGTCTTCGGCGCGACTATCGCGGCGGCGGACAGCGCGCTCTCTCCTGTCGGTCCCTTGGGCGCAGAGGCTTTAAGCGAGGCGGAAATAAGGGCGTCCAAGCTGTATAACGACATAATAGCGGCGCTAAACGCGGAAGAATAACCAAAAAAGCAAACGGCAAGCAAGTTTATAAATAATTTGATATTATTGTGGCAATTTTTGCGGCGATATGTTAAGATGATTACGCTATGTTGATATGCGGTATAGAAAAATTTTCAATGGTGGACTTCGGGGATAAGATAAGCTGCACGGTCTTTACGGGCGGCTGCAATCTTCGCTGTCCTTTTTGTCACAACGGCGCGCTTGTGATCGGCGACGTCGCCTCTC
>CANQCC010000125.1 GCA_947589635.1 uncultured Clostridia bacterium
GCGTAAGCGATTTCTTGACCTGTTTTTCTCTGCCCTTTCTGATAAGCTGATTGATGGTTGGCATTTTGTTTCCTCCTACAAGATTTTCCGAATGTACCCGCAACCCTACAGGTGCAATTCATTTATCTCCCTTCGCGGATAAGATCCCGACCGTAGCCGCCTCGACCTCTATGCCCGCCGCCTCGCCCAACTTCCTCTTCGAGGGGAAGTATTTGAGCGTGACGCCGTTTGCCTCGGCCGCGCTTGCAATCGCCCGTTTCACATCCGCGTCGGCGTCGGAAGCGATGATCACACACCCGATCGTCCCATCCGACACACCCTTCAAAACCTGTTTGGATCCGACAACTTTTGAAGAGCCGTTTAGCATTTTTGCAAGTTTTTCTTTGTCCATATTTTCCAAAGCTAAAAACTGCTTGCATATGTTGCAAGCGTCACTATCTTATCATCAAAGCCCCCGCCTTGTCAAACGATTAAAACACAATTTTTTTATAAAATATTTATATTATATATGTTGTGGCATACTACCTTTCATACCACAAAATAGCCGCCTCACCGAAGTCAACGCAACGCTTGCTTAGCTTTCTTATATAATTGCTTTGCCGCGTCCGGGCTTAACGCAACCCCGTCTAAACTTTCTTATGCACGGACGTCAACCGTATCCGAGCTGTACCGCGGAGCGAAGCGGTTTTACGCTAAGTACGCAGTGAGGGCGGATCTGTACCCCATAAAACTCGCTACGCTCCTTTCTATGGGGACCCCGCAAGCCACCAATCAAGCGTTAGTTGATTATATTGGCGAAGCCCCCGCCCGAACAAGTGGCATAAATGCAAGCTTTGCTTGCACGACGTAACCCATTGAGCGAGCGCAGCCCTTCCCCGACCCTGCCGCAATGCAACCTTAAATAGGAGTTTGTGCGTGTAACGAAACCTTTGTCCGAGCGCCATCGGGGCCCCCATAGAAATGAGTGACGATGGTGCGCCGTCAAAGAGTAACCCGTTTGTGGAACGAATTTTATGGGGTAAATACGCGGGGAACGCCGTGAGGCGAGGGTGGGTCATTCAATCCCCTGTCCGAGATACTAACGCTTGACGTGCCGGAGTTATACCAACGCTTGTTCGAGCGTGCTTTACAGAACCCCCACCACCGCCTATACGGCGGAGCCTCCCCCTAAATTTCACCCCACAAAATCGCTACGCAATTTTGCGGGGACCCCGATAACCTTCTATCCAACGCTATCGAAGGGCGAGGCCCAAATCGGATAAAATCAGCTTGACCTGGTGTAGGTTTTATTCTTAACGTAACACTTGTCCTGGTGTGAGTATTGCTTTCAACGTAACGCTTTACCTGAGTGTAGGCCTACCCCTTTATAACGCAAGTGTAGGAGTATTTCCCATGTTTAGGGGGAGGCTCCGCCGAATAGGCGGTGGTGGGGGTCCCACAATATATCACCTCATCTTCCATATCTTCACGCAACCTCTGTCTGAGTGTAGGCCTACCCCTTTATAACATTTTTGTAGAAGTACTTTCCCTGTATAGGGGGAGGCTCCGTGGCAAAGCCGCGGTGGTGGGGGTGCCGTAAAAACAACAACCGCTCAGACAAACGTCACGTTATGTTCGGACATGGTAAAGTCCGCGTATAAGAAAGGATAGGACAAGCGTAGCGTTATAGTGGGCCCCCTAAAACACGCTCGAGCAAGCGTTAATATAGTTTCCGGCTAAAACCTTTACATATGCGTTGCCGGGGTCAGGATATGTGGAAAATTTAATATATATTCTTCATTTTGTGATTTTAAAAATCAGCACGTATATAGCATAAATCGGCGGTTTAACCTTGCTGATTTGATGGTTAAACTGCCGATTGTGTTAAAAATTGTATAAATGAGAGGCGGCATAAAAGCCGCTTGGACGGCCTACCAGACGAAGTGGAAATTGCTGCTTTCGCCGTTGTCGATGAGGATATCCTCGGCAGTCATGGACTTGTTTACGGCGGCGATGAAGAATATCCAATCGGCGATCTCTTCGGGCGTCGCCCACTTTTTCAAGGGGGTAAGGCTCATGATCTTTTCCCACTTTTTTTCGTCGTTCATGACGGGCGCGTTAAGCGCGGTAAGCACGCCTCCGGGCGATATGCTGTTGCATGTGGCGCCGTATTTTGCAACCTGTATTGCCGTGTGTTTCGTATAGGCGAGCACTCCGCCTTTAGACGCCGTATACTCGGCGAATTCCGCTCCCGTATGCGCGCTTGCGGAGGCGACGTTTACGACGGCGCGTATGTCGGGGCGCAAGCCGTACTTCTCGGTGGCGTTGATGGTTCCGCGCAAGTTGACGTCGATATCGTTTGCATTCTGCACGCCCGCGTTGTTTATAAGCGCTGTCACGCCGCCTATATCGGGCAGCGTTTCGGGTTTTGACACGTCCGCAATATAATGCGTATATCCGCTCTCCTCAAGCGACGACGGAAGGATATCCAAGCCCGCGACCCGCCATCCTTCGCGCAAAAACTTCTTTGCCGTGGCAAATCCTATTCCATTTGAAGCGCCTGTAATCAGCGCAAGTTTATTGTCCACAGTTCCCCTCCTTATGCGTTTGCGTCCGTTTGATCGCCGTTGCCGTCCTCGTTCCTTTCAAGGTCGCAAGCCGCCTCATTTTCGACGCCGTTTTCGCGCTCGGCCTGTCCTTCTGATGCCGATTTGTTTTCGCAAGCGATTTTTTCGTCCGTTTGCAAAGAAGTTTCCGCGCCGTTTTGCGACTCTTCTTCGCCTCTGTCGTCTTCGATGTCTGAAGAAGGCGCGTTCTTATTGCAAGTCTCATCCTCGTCTTGCGGTTGAGTTTCGTTGAGCATGCGGATATAGTCTTCGCCTATCTTTTCGCGCTCCCACTTGCGGGATATCCTGTAGCCTATGGGCGAGAATACCATCTCGCATGCGAGCTCGAAAACCATTCCCGTAAGCGAACACGTGATACATTGCAGCATGCTCCAGCCGAAAAAGTTGTGGCTGACGATTATGGCAAACAGAAAATTGTCCACAAATTGCCCTATCATCGTGGAGATGTAGCTGCGCGCGGCGAACACTCCGAAATTGTTGCGCTTGAACAACTTGCCTATGCCCCAGTTTGTGACGTTGTTGACTACAGACGAGGCGAGGAAGGCTATCGTGCTGCCCGTCACCACATACCACGTGCCGCCGAAAGTGTTGTCAAGCGCGGTGTTGATAAGCTCGCCGCCCTCGGGCACAAAAGACTCGCCCCATACGCCCGGGATCTTCGACGCGGCAAAGAATATCAGCGCGAGCAATAAGTTTATAAACGCCGCCACAAACGACAACTTTATGGACGCCTTCGGCCCGAATCTCTTCACCGTGACGTCCATCGTCAGGAAGCTGAGCCAACTGAGCAACATGCCCGCGTCAAGCGCCAACCAGTTTACGCCAAGGTCGATGCTTTTGTTCGCAAGCAAGTTCATGCCTATGACCGACAGCACAAACAGCACCATGGTTAGCGCCGGAATGCTTTGCAACAAGGCCTTCGTTTCTCTTGTCTCTTTTAAGAGCCATGACTTGATTTTTTCCATGAAAAAAACTCCTTTTTATTATTTTAGTAGCGGGTGAGGACACCACTACGCAAATACGGGCTGTGCTTACCCTATTTGCTTCGTTTCTCTACGCAAATCGGCTCAAAAGCACGCACCTATTTGCGTAGTCCTCCGCGCACAAAAAATGTACACTGCACAATTCGCATTTACCAAGACGTCTGCCCTCGAAGTCAAAAATGCTCATGGTTTGCTATTTTTTGTGCTTGGGTTTCGCGGCTTTCGCCGCGTTGCTTGTATTGTCGCTCGTCCTCTACACATGTAAAGGAGTTGGTTTTAGGGCTGTGCTTACCCTATTTGCTTCGTTTCTCTACGCAAATCGGCTCAAAAGCACGCACCTATTTGCGTAGTCCTCC
>CANQCC010000126.1 GCA_947589635.1 uncultured Clostridia bacterium
AAGACAAGGCGTTACGTTAAGAAAGAGACCAACACTCAGACAAATTTCTAATTATCCGTTGTGGGCATACCCCTTTATAACATTAGTGTAGAAGGACTTTCCCTGTATAGGGGGAGGCTCTGTGCGTTAGCACGGTGGTGGGGGTATTATAAAAACCATCTTATCCAAAATCCGCTTAAAATTCAGCGGGCGAAAGTCCGCAACCCCAAGCACAAATTATAAAGCTATAAAAATATTCGCCAAGCACGAAGCTTGGCGAATGGAGGATTTACACGTTGATCATCAGGTTCCCGGTTTCCTGAACACCAACGTATATTCAATCATTTTGTCACCGAACAAACCGCCTAACAAACCGTTTCCATAATCGAGCTGTTGACCAGTAGAATTTACCAGCGTATATCCTTGGTCTTCCATTTCTTCGATTTTTTCCATCTTCTTTTCTTCCACGTTTTTGCCGAAAGTCGGCCTCAGTGAACCTCTGACTTTCACCGTCACAAAGTTTGATTTGAATAAGCCCATTAGTTTCTCCTTTTATATGTTTATTGTTACGTAATGTAACATCAAAAACAATTATAGTGCCAATTTGTAACAATGTCAATATAAATTGTTATGTTTTGTAACATTTTTGCAAAAAAGTATATTATTGAATCATGAAAAACTTAAAGACTGTCAGAATTAAAAATCATTTGACCCAACAGGAACTTGCCTACAGGCTTGGTATTTCGCGGACGGCTCTTACGCATTATGAAAACGGCAGCAGAGAGATGGACTACGATTTGCTTATAAAAACCGCGGACTTGTTTGATATATCGGTAGATTATCTCATTGACAGGGATTCGCACGCCGCGCTTTTTGATGACGCAAGAATTGTAACTCCAAAGATATTCGATATTTATAGGCGTCTTCCCGAAAGCGCGCAGGAACAACTTCTCGCTTTCGCCGAGATAATGCTGAAAGACTGCAAGTCCTAAAATCATTTGACTTATTGAATTTGTTTTTCGCGTCTTAGATATGGCACTTTTATCAAGGTAGTACTCTTTTTTGTTTTGCAAGCAATCATAATTTATTGCGGGCGCAAAAAATAGACAAATGGCTTGTATTTTAAGTTAAAATATATTATTATATTGATAGTTTAATTTACTGCGGCGAATGTCGCGGGTTATAAGGAGAATTTTATGAAAAATTTGAAAGGTGCATGCATGTTCGGACAATCGGGCGGGCCTACGTCCGTCATCAACAGCAGCGCGGCGGGCGTTTTTACCGAGGCGCTCAAGCAGGGCAATATCACGGCTGTTTACGGGGCGGAGCACGGCATTGTCGGAATACTCGGCGAAAAGTTTTACGACATCTCCAAGGAAGATCCCAAAGAGATAGAGCTTCTCAAATACACGCCGTCTTCGGCGCTCGGCTCGGCAAGGTACAAACTTAAGGACGCGGACGTGGACGACACCGACTACAAGCGCATCCTCGAAGTGTTTGAAAAATACAACATCCGCTATTTCTTCTACAACGGCGGCAACGACAGCATGGACACCTGCAACAAGATAAGCAAATATCTGCAATCGGTGGGCTATGACTGCAACGTCATCGGCGTGCCCAAAACCATAGACAACGACCTTTTCGGCACGGACCACTGCCCGGGCTATGCAAGCGCGGCAAAGTATATCGCCAACACCATCATGGAGTGCAACCTTGACGCGAAAGTCTACAACTTCGGCTGCGTCTGCATTATGGAGATAATGGGCAGAAACGCGGGCTGGCTTACGGCTGCGGCGGCGCTTGCGGGGTACAAGGGGCTCGGAGCGGACCTCATCTATCTTCCCGAAGTGCCTTTCGATATGGATAAATTTCTCGCGTCCGTCAAGAACGTGTGCGAAAAGAACGACAACAAGTGCATAGTCGCGGTCTCCGAAGGCCTCAAGTTTGCGGACGGCAGGTACGTCTCGGAGGCGCAGGCTTCGGCAAACGACACCTTCGGACACGCTCAGCTCGGCGGGCTTGCTCAAGTGCTTGCAAGCGTGGTCAAGGAGAGGCTCGGCGTAAAAGTGCGCCCCATAGAGCTCAGCCTTATGCAACGCTGCGGCGCCCACCTCGCTTCGAAAACTGACGTCGAAGAGGCGTTCAACGCGGGCGCGTTCGCGGTCAGAAGCGCTTGCGCGGGCGAGACGGACAAGATGGTCATTTTTGAAAGAGCCGCGGATGAAAACGGCAACTATGTGTGCAAAAACGTGCTTATGCCCCTCGAACTTGCCGCCAACACCGAAAAGAAGGTGCCGCTTGAGTGGATCACCGCCGACGGCAGCTATGTCGGCGATGAGTTTATAGAATATGCGCTGCCTCTCATTCAGGGCGACGCGAAGGCTCCGCTTGAGGACGGCTTGCCGCGCTTTGCAAAATTGAAGAAAGTTTACGCGACGTTATAAGAGGAGCGGCGGCATTGCCGCCGCGCTTTTTATCCGCGCTGAGAATTGT
The DNA here is from genome assembly GCA_947589635.1 of uncultured Clostridia bacterium. Taxonomy (GTDB): domain Bacteria; phylum Bacillota; class Clostridia; order Christensenellales; family CAG-917; genus CAG-475. Next base: position 2,473 of record CANQCC010000126.1, read on the forward strand.
CTGCGCAAGTCTGTTTGTCAAATCGCGTATGGGCCGAAGCGGTCCGCAATAAATCGCGATACGGGTGCGATACGGGAGCAAACCGAGCGTAAAGCGGGGCGCAGACCTATTATCATCAATTGCCATATACGCGCGATATATGCCAAAAAGTTTAACGCTTTGCGTTATATTTATGCGGCGGGCGAAGGAGGAGATCATGAACAAGGAAGAAAAAGCGGCATTAAAAGCCAAAAAGAGAGAGTTTTATAAACAGCATAAGATGTTTTATCATCCTCTCATGGCGGGGATCTTCGACGCGGTGGAGGAGTCTCGCGGGGAGCCGAATTCCCGCACGCCCTTTGACGATATCGTCGTGGAAGAGGACGTGGTTTACAAGCGCGTAGGCGGCATGGAGCTTCAGCTTGACATATATCGTCCCTCTCGTCCCGTTGCGGGGGCGGCGGTCCTGGACATTCCGGGCGGCGGATGGATGATACACAATCGCAAACGCCGCGGCGGATACGCCAAATGTTTTGCGGCGCTTGGGGCGACCGTGTTCGTGATAGACCACAGGCTTTGTCCGTCCGAGGGATTTTTCCCCGACAACCTTGCCGACTGCGTGGACGCCTACAATTTTATAGTGGAGCACGCGGAGGAATACGGCGTGGATAAGGACCGCATCACGGTGACGGGGGACAGCTCCGGCGGGCATATGAGCTCGCTTGTGTCGGTGGCGGCGACCTCGGAGGGCTATTGCGAAAGCCTCTCGATACCCAAGCCGCTCACAAGGCCGTATGCAAACATCTTCGTTAGCGGATTTTTCAGCTTCAAAGTCATGTATCGAATTCCGTTCACGCACACGCTTATCGCGAGATATGTGTCCGACAAGCGCACGCGCACTGCGTTCAAAAAGTGGGAGCTCAGTGACAAGATAGAGCCTTACAACTATCTTTCGTCGGCATATCCGCCCACCTACAACAGCGGCGGCGGATTCGATTTGCTGCTGTGCGCGGGAGAGGCGAAGCGCATGGCGGGCAAACTGAGCGCGCTTGGCGTGGAAAACGACTTTTATGTGGGGAAGAACATCTTGAACGGCGGGCATTGCTACCTGTTGCGCTTCCCGAAGAAGCCGGCGAGGAAGGACGCGCTTAAGCTGTACGGCTGGTATGCGGACAGGCTTGAGGCGCTTGGCGAGGACGGCGACGCGCTTGCCGAAAATCGTAAGCGAGTGGAAAATTTCCTTACAAACTACAAGGAAGCCTTAAAGGGAGCAAATAATGCCTGATATAAAGGTCAACGATGTGCTCGACGGGGTGATTTGCGACCTCGCAAACAGCCAAGCGAGCCGGGATA
>CANQCC010000127.1 GCA_947589635.1 uncultured Clostridia bacterium
ATATTTCGCATGATAGAGATGGCAAGAAGCAGTTCTAAGATGCGATATGGCTCGCTATTTTTTGTGCTTGGGTTTGCAAAGGGCGGAACGCCATTTTGCGGAGTGCAGAATAATCAATAATAATTATTTAATCATTTACTATTGATTATGGCGCGGAATTTTGGTATAATCTAATCAAGAAAATCCAAGGAGGCGTTTTATGAATATCTCGATTTTCGGAAAGAATTACGAACCAAGCGATTCTCTTGTCAGGATCACAGAGAAAAAGTGCACAAAACTCGGCAAGCGCCTCGGCGACGACGCGGAGCTGAAGTTTACCGTGACGCTTGAAAACGAGGACTACACAACGGATTTGCAAGTCACCTCTTCAAAGGGCGATTTTCGCGTAAGCGCAACGTCGCGCTCCCCGTTTGACAACATTGACGAGGTCCTTCCGAGGCTGCTGGGGCAAATGCGCAAGCAAAAGGACATCGACATAAACGAAAGACGTCCCGACGAGGCATAAAATTTTCGCCTTCGGGCGGCGTAAAGCAGGCGCCGTGAGGCGCGCACGCGATGAGAGTTGGCATTTCTACCGCAACGTTTTTTTTGAAGGAATTGACCGAGGATACGTTCTCGGTCATTCGTCGTTCGGGCGCGGACATATGCGAGGTGTTTTTGACCACGTACAGCGAGTACGAGCCGTCTTTTATCGATCTGCTTATTAAAAGGGCGGAGGGAGTGGACGTATACTCCGTACATTCTCTCAACACTCAATTCGAGCCGCAGTTGTTCAACGCTGCGCAGCGCACCCGCCGCGACGCCGAAGCGCTTTATGTCAAAGTGCTTGAAGCGGGCAGAAGGTTGGGCGCAAAGGTATACACTTTTCACGGAGTGCCGCACCTCAAAAAGAACGTCGTCATAGACCCCGTTTCTTCGGGCAAGCGCCTTGAGGAACTTGGCAAAATGGCGCAGGATTTCGGCATAACGCTGTGCCTTGAAAACGTGCATTGGGCGATGTTCAGCGAGCCGTACTTTTTCTCCGTGGCAAAGCAGTATTGCCCAAGCGTAGGCGCCGTGCTCGACATAAAGCAGGCAAGGCAGTCCGGCTATGATTGGCGGGACTATCTTGACGTCATGGGGGACAGTCTTAAAAACGTGCACCTGTCCGACGTGGACTCAAGCGGCAACATCTCCATGGTGGGTAAGGGAAATTTTCCGTTTGCGGAGCTTATTTCCCGCCTTGAGGGCATGGGGTACGAGGGACCGCTGCTCATCGAGCAATATGCAAAGAACTATTCGGATTACGGCGAGGTAGCCGATTCCGTAAGTTATCTCAAAAATTTGATCGGAGGCAAATTATGCAACTGAAATTTGATTTCAACAATATGATGGACGCTTACATCGGCGAGCAAGGCATATCCGAGGCGGAAATAGCCGCTCTCCTTCCCGAAGCGAAAAAGGCGTATGCCTACTTTGAGAAAAATCGCGGCGCGGGCTGGATGGGCTGGAGCGAACTACCCTACAATCAGGCGGAGATAGTGAGAGATATAATTGCTACCGCCGCGGATGTGCGCAGTCGTTTCAAAAACTTCGTCGTGCTTGGCATAGGCGGCAGCGCCCTCGGCCCCATGGCGGTCTTCAACGCGCTCTGCCACCTCAGATATAACGAACTGCCCGAGGAAAAACGCGGCGTCAGATTTTACGTCGAGGACAACGTCGACCCCGAGCGCATGCATGCTTTGCTTGACATAATCGACGTAAAAGAGACGATGTTTAACGTCATCACAAAGAGCGGCGCCACCTCCGAGACGATGAGTCAATACCTCATCATCACGGACATTCTCAAGAAAAAGTGCGGCGCGGATTGGGCAAAACACATCATCGCCACCACTTCCGAAAGCAAGGGCAACCTTATCAAACTTGCCAAGGACGAGGGCTTCAAGACCTTCTACATACCCGACGGAGTGGGCGGCAGATTCAGCGAGCTGTGCCCCGTGGGGCTTCTTCCCGCGGCGGTGCTCGGCATAGACGTAATAGGACTTTTGCGCGGCGCTTCCAACATGGACAAGGCGTGCGCAAGCTCCGATCCGTACAAAAATCCCGCACTTATGGCGGCGACGCTCAGCTATCTCGCCATGAAGAAGGGCAAAAACATCTCCGTCATGATGCCGTACTCCGACAGACTTAAACTTATGGCGGATTGGTATTGCCAGCTGTGGGGCGAAAGCCTCGGCAAAGCGGTCGACCTCGACGGCAAGACCGTGCACGTAGGGCAGACCCCCGTAAAGGCGCTCGGCGTGACCGACCAGCACTCGCAGGTGCAGTTGTACACAGAAGGCCCGTTTGACAAAGTCATCACGATAATCGGCGTCGAACACTTTGACAAGGATATGCCTATCGCAAACGGCGCGGATGAGTTTAAGGACGTCAACTTCCTCTGCGGACACACCATGGGCGAGCTTATCAACACCGAGCGAGTCGCGACCGAGTATGCGCTTACAAGGTCCAAACATATGAATCGCACCGTGCTGCTTGACGCCGTCAACGCCGAAAGCATTGGCGAGCTGATGTTCTTCTTCCAGCTTGAAACCGCCTATTGCGGCAGCCTTCTCAACATAGATCCGTTCAACCAGCCCGGCGTGGAAGAGGGCAAAAACGCCACTTACGCGATGTTTGGGCGCGGCGGATATGAGGCAAAGCGCGCAGAACTTGAAGCCGCTCCCAAAAAGAGCGACAAATATATCATCTGAAACGATCATATGACGTATGCGCCGCGATGTCCCGCCTTTCGGGGCGTCGCGCGTATATGCGTATATTAGGCTCAAGGAGATAAATATGGAAAAGAATATGTACACGTTTTATGCGTTTATGAACAGGATGAAGCTGATCCAGCGCTGGAATCTGATGCGCTCGAACATTCGAGAGGACCTCATGCAGCATGCGGCTTCGGTGGCGATCTTCGGGCAAGCGCTTGGGATAATACGCAACACGCTGTTCGGCGGCGACGTCAACGTGGATAAAATAGCTTCGCTTGCGCTGTATCACGATACGGCGGAGGTCGTAAGCGGCGATCTGCCCACTCCCGTCAAATATTACAACGACAGCATGAAGGGCGCGTATAAAGAGATAGAAAATGTCATCAACAAGCGGCTTATCGACGCGCTCCCGGAGGAACTGAAGGAGCCGTATACCCCGTACATTATGCCGTACGAAAACAGCACAGAGTACAAACTTATGAAGATCGCCGACAAACTGTCCGCGTTTGTAAAGTGCTCGGAGGAGAGGCTGCTTGGCAATCGCGAATTTGACAAGGCGTATAACAGGCTTAAGGGCGCGCTCGACTCGCAGAGAGAGGAATATCCGGAGCTTGGATATTTCCTTGATAACTTCATGGACGGATTTGACGAGTCTATCGACATATTATGATAGAACTTGTCGGCGTAACAAAACAGTATAATTACGGCGCGCGCGTGCTTGGCGCTTTGGACTTTAAGATCGCGGACGGCGAGATATTGTCCGTGCTTGGCGGCGCGGGAAGCGGAAAGACCTCGCTTATGAAGGTCATGGCGGGAGTCACGGAGTGCGAGGGCAAAGTCCTCGTCGACGGCGAGCCGATTTCGAAGAAGCCGGACAACGTGCAATTTGTCTTTGACGACCTTGCGGTATTTGGCGGGCGCACCTTCTTTTACAATCTTGCTTATCCGCTCAGGATACGCGGCGTAGACAAGGATATGATAAGCGAGGCAGTCAACTCCGCCGC
>CANQCC010000128.1 GCA_947589635.1 uncultured Clostridia bacterium
CACCCAGCGTACTTTTGCGTACGTGGTGTGAAGGGAAAAGGGCGCTGACAAAGCTATTCGCCCGTACAGACGGTTTTTACGTGCGGCTTTACAAAAGAATGCACAGCACTCCGCCCCGCCCCTCGTTGACAATCCTCCCCAACGTCTTGCGCAGCTTCTGCTCGGCGTCGGTGGGGACGGAGCGCAGCTTGTTGGAGATGCCGTCGGCGACCATGCTACTGAGGGTGCGACCGAAGATATTGGTATCCCAGATGGCGCTACGGTCGTTTTCGAAGTCGGCGAGCATGCTGTCGACGAGGTCTTTGCTTTGCTGCTCGCTGCCGACGAGAGGGCTGACCTCGGTTTTGACGTCCACTTTCATGATGTGCAAGGAGGGCGCGTGGGCTTTAAGTTTGACGCCGTATTGCTGTCCTTGCCTCAAAATTTCCGGCTCTTCAAGCTGCATTTCGTCCATAGTGGGCAGGACTATGCCATAGCCGATGGTGTCCACCTGTTCCATGGCGGCCTGCAATTTTTCTATTCTATCTCTGCCCTTGGTCAGTTTTTTGAGGTGGGCAAGCAGGTCGAAGTCGTCCGAGATGTCTATGCCGCACTGCTCGCTTGCCACTTTGAAGAACACTCCGTCCTTCGGCGAGAGGGTCACGCGCACGCCGCCCGTACCCGCGTCGAGCTTGATTTCGGAGGGTTCGCGCCAATATTCGCTGTCCGTAAAGAAGGATTCTATCTTTTCATAATCCTTCATCTTTTCCACTTTATCGCCGAGGTCGCGCACGGCAAGGACAAGTTCCTTGACAACGTCGCACTCAAGAGGGAGCGCCTGCACCCAGCGCGGCAAATCGAAGTCAACTCTTGTCACGGCAAACTCCAGCAAAATGCTTTGGAGTATCTCGGTTATGTCCTCTTCGCTTAGTTGCGCGGCGTTTTTGAGGAGCACGGGCACCTGATATTTTTCCTCGAGAGCCGCCCTGAGCCCCGCAGACTCCAAAGAGGATACGTCCGCGACGTTAAGTATTATGACAAATGGCTTGTCGCACTCTTTGAGTTCGCGCACGACGCGCTCCTCCGCGTCCACGTATTTTTCGCGGTCAATGCCCGTAAAGCTGCCGTCCGTAGTCACCGCAAGCGCGATCGTGCTGTGCTCCTTTATGACCTTCTGAGTGCCTATCTCGGCGGCCTGCGAAAATGGAATGCGATCTTCGGACCAAGGCGTGGAAACCATGCGCTCCTTGCCGTCTTCCTCCGCGCCGAGCGCACCCGCGACAAGATAACCCACGCAATCGATGAGGCGCAGATCCACGGTCATGTTGTCGCCTACGGGGACTTGCACCGCCTCGTTGGGCACAAAGCGCGGCTGAGTGGTCATTATGGTCTTGCCGTCCGCGGATTGGGGCATCTCGTCCACTGCGCGAGCGCGTTCGTCCTTGTCGGCTATACCGTCCACGATAAGCTGCTGCATGACCTGCTTTATGAGCGTGGACTTGCCCGTGCGAACGGGGCCGACAACCCCCACATAGATGTCGCCCCCTGTGCGTGAGGCAATATCGCGATAAAGATCGAATTTATCCATAAACTCCTCCAATTCGGTTTGCTAAAATGTATGCCGCACGCCGCCGCGATATGCCGCCCGCGCAAAACTTTTTGCCTTTATGAAGCGCGCACGCGCTCCGCCGCGAAAATAAGCGGGCAAAATATCCGAAGACTTAAAAAGCCGACGCCGTATGCGCCGACTTATTTGTGATATAAAGCCATATAAACTTATAAAGTTAAAATTCGATCGAAGTTAAAATAGCGATAAGAATTTTGATTAACGCAAAGTTGCTTTATTTCTGCGCGCTTCTCAGCTTTCCGCTTGCCTGCAATCCCTCGAAGGAGAGCTGTCTCATGCCCTCGTACACGACTATCGCGACGGAGTTGGACAGATTGAGGCTGCGAGCCTCGCTTATCATGGGGATGCGCAAGGTGTTACCGTAGTTTACCTTAAGTAAGTTCTCGTCAAGGCCGCGCGTCTCTTTGCCGAAGATCAGGTAGTCGCCGTCCGCATACTCCGCCTCGTCGTATCTTCTTGCGGCTTTTGTGGACAAAAAGTAGAAGTGCGGAGCGCCGTCCGTTATTTTGAAATCGGCGTTTTCTACTCTGTCTCCCGCGGTCGCTTTGAAAAATTCGGCGAGGTTTTCATAGACGTAAAAATCGGTCAGGCTCCAATAATCAAGCCCAGCGCGCTTCAGCGCCCTGTCGCTTATGTCAAAGCCGAGCGGCTTTATAAGATGCACCTTACAGCCCGTCGCCGCGGCGGTGCGCACTATGTTCCCCGTGTTCTGAGGTATCTCGGGTTCTACAAGCACTATATTGAACATTTCAACCTCTCAACGTGTTGTTTTGATATGATAAAACGTCTTTTCTGCGATTTTCGGACGCTTTTTATGATTTGAGTTTTTGTGTTTTCAGGCATGCGGATACGCGCCTCTAAAAGAAGGCGTCGACGATACGCATGATGTCGTCAAGGCACTTCGCCTGCCCCGCCAAAACGCGCACTTCCTTTGCAAAGCTCTTCCCTTTGGCGTAGTGGCAGAGATGATTTTTCATGAGGTTGGCGACGACTCTGTCCGGCGTATAGCTCCTCAATATCCTTATGTGCTCGGCGATGACTTTCCGCGCGTCGAAGTCGTACTCCTGCCCAAGAAGTTGTCTGAATATGTACGGTCTGCCAAGCGCGCCGCGGGCTATCATAAAGCCGTCCGCGCCGCTCTCCTCCTTTACGCGGCTAAGGCTTTCAAAATCGGTTATGTCGCCGTTTGCGATAACCGGGATGTCCAGCGCCTCCTTGACCGCGCGGGTGACGGAATGATCCGCGGCTCCCACGTAAAATTGTTCGCGATATCTCGGATGCACGGTGACGGCGCACGCTCCCGCCTTTTGCACCGCGAGCGCAAGTTCTACGGCGATGGGCTCGCCCTGCCTTATGCCCGCGCGCATTTTCACGGTGACCGGCTTGCCGCTTCCCTCTATCGCCGCGCGCACGACCTCCGCCGCCAGCTCGGGATTTGCCATAAGCGCGCTGCCCTCGCCGTTGTTGAACACTTTTTTTACGGGGCAGCCCATATTGATGTCTATTATGTCGAAGGGTTTAAGCCTCTCGTCCGCCGCCGCCTTAAAGATAAACTCCGGGTCGTTGCCGAAAAGTTGAACGGCGCGCGGAGACGTCTCGGGAGTGGTAAACAGCAGTTCCTCGCTGCCCTTGCCGCCGTATACGAGGCCTTTGGCGCTTACAAGTTCCGTACAGGTCAGCCCCGCTCCGTAGCTCGCGCAAATATGGCGAAACCCCGCGTCCGTAAAGCCCGCAATTGGCGCGAGCAGCAGGTTGCTTTTAAGCTGTACGCCGCCAATATTCATGCCCTTTCCTCTTGCTTGACTTTTTCCCAGAATGCGTCGAGTTCGTCAAGCGTATAACTTGTCATAGGCTTTCCGGTCTCTGCCACGAGCTGTTCGAGGCGAGTGAAGCGGCGCAGGAATTTGGCACTTGCCTCTCTCAGCGCCATTTCGGGGTCTATGCCGTACAATCTTAAGGCGTTGACGGCGGCAAACAGCAAGTCGCCGCCCTCTTCGAAGCGGTGCGCGTCGTCCGCAAGACGAAGTTCGCCAAGTTCCTCGGACACTTTGCTTACCGCGCCCACGGGGT
>CANQCC010000129.1 GCA_947589635.1 uncultured Clostridia bacterium
TATATCGACGAGACCATGCCCTGGGCGCTTGCCAAAGACCCCGCGGGAAGAGATAAACTTGAGCGCGTGTTGCATAACCTGCTTGAGTGCATATGCGTGACCTCCACGCTGCTTGCGCCCTTTATTCCGTCCGCTGCGGAGAGCGCGCTTAAGCAATGCGGAAGAGATGGAATAGCTTTTGACGAGCTTGACAAATTCGGGAAAGACTTTGCATACAGGGTGCAAAAGGACGCGGCGTATCTTTTTGATCGCCTCGACCTTGCCAAAGTCAAAAAGACCGTCGTGGAGCGCGGCTTTGCGGACGAGGAGGACTTCGACGACGCCGCCGCGGGCAAGGAAAACGTGAAAAAACAACCTAAAGACAAAGAAAAAACGCGTGAGGAGGATAAAGTCAATATGATAGCTGTCGACGAGATATCCATTGAAGATTTCATGAAGGTAAAACTTCGCGTAGGCGAGGTCGTCGCGGCCGAGAAGCCTGAAAAGTCCGAAAAACTTCTCAAGCTGTCCGTGAAGGTGGGGGACGAGACGCGCACTATCGTCAGCGGCATAGCAAAATACTATTCGCCCGAAGAGATGGTGGGCAAGCGCGTGGTCGTGGTCTCCAATCTGAAACCCGCCAAACTTATGGGCATAGAGAGCGCGGGCATGCTGCTTTGCGCATGCTATAAGAGAGAGGACGGCGGGGAGGAGGTCGTGCTTGTGACCCCCGAAAAATGCGCGCCGAGCGGAGCGACCGTAAGATGATGATAGACACTCATTGCCATCTGAACGATGAAAAACTGCTGCCTCAGGCGGACAGGATAGTATCCGAGTTTGAAAGCGAGGGCATTACGCGCGCTATATGCGTGGGCTACGACATGCCCTCAAGCGAGAGCGCGGTAAGCCTTGCAAAAAAGTATGAAAGCGTGTACGCCGCCATAGGCATACATCCTCATGACGCCGAAAGCGCGGACTACCCGGCGTACGAAAGGCTTGCGACGCTGTCCTCCTGCGAAAAGGTCGTGGCGATAGGCGAGATAGGGCTTGATTATCACTATGACAACTGCCCGCGCGCGATACAACGCGGCGCTTTTGCGGAGCAGATCGAGCTTGCGCAGACCCTCGGCTTGCCCCTGATATTGCATGTGCGCGACGCCTATGAGGAGGCAAAACGCGTGCTGTACGACATGTCAAGCTATCTTACGAACGGCGTGCTTTTGCATTGCTATTCGGGCTCCAAAGAGATGGTGACGGACTTTTCGAGGCTTGACGCGTACTTCGCGTTCGGCGGCGCGATAACCTTCAAAAACGCCAAGCATAACATAGAGGCGCTTAAGGCTGTGCCGAGGGACAGACTGCTGTTTGAGACGGATTGCCCGTACATGACTCCCGAACCTTTCAGGGGCAGAGTGAACGAGCCTAAGTACATCAAGTATGTGTACGAGCGGGCTGCCGAGGCGCTTGGCGCGTCCGTCCCGCAACTTGAAGAAGAGACATATAATAACGCAAAACGGCTGTTTATCCGCATGAAATAGAAGGATAAACGCTTGATTTTGCAAAAAGACAGAGATAACCATGACAAACAATTACGTATATGAATTTGGCGACAGCCTTTATCTTAACCTCACCAACCGCTGCCCTAACAAGTGCGAGTTTTGCATACGCAACGTCAAAAAAGGCGTGAACGGCAGCGACCTTTGGCTGCTTAAAGAGCCCACCTATCAGGAGCTTATCGACGATTTGAAACTGTATCCCGTCAAGAAGTACAAAGAGGTGGTCATCTGCGGCTTTGGCGAACCCATGTGCAATCTGTCCATGATATCGCAGATAGGCCCCTATCTTAAGCGGATGGGATGCAAGATACGCATAAACACAAACGGCCTCGGCGGGCTTATAAACAAGCGCGACGACGTCCCGAAACTTATCGCGCCGTACATCGACAGCGTGTCCATATCCCTCAATGCGTCCACTCCCGAGACCTACCAGGAGATATGCCGCAGCAAATACGGCGAGGCGGCGTTTTACGCGATGTTGGATTTTGCAAAGGGCTGCGTGCAGGCGGGCATAGACACCACTATGACAGTAGTCGATTTTATCGGCGAGGAGGAGATCGAGGCTTGCCGCAAGCTGTGCGAGCAGACAGGCGCGCATTTCAGAGTGCGCGAGACAATCTACGAGGACACCAAGTATTGACCCGGGGCGAAAGGCGTATAAAAAGATGGGCCGGACGTCCCGCCCGACCCGTACTTTACGGAGCTCATCTTTTGTGCAGATATAGCGTGCGCCGTCTTCGCGATTTTATTCAAAGTATATGGAAGATCTCAGCTTAAAAGAAATTTTAACCGCTACGGGGTTCAGGTTCAACAAGGGGCTTGGGCAAAACTTTATCGCGGACAAAAATCTGCTTAAGGCTATCGCCGCGGACAGCGGACTGGGCAAAGACGAGGTCGCGCTTGAGGTGGGCACGGGAGCGGGCACTCTTACAAAAGAACTTGCCCTTGCCGCGCGCAAGGTCCTCTCCTTTGAGGTGGACAAGGCGCTTGTGCCCGTGCTCGAGCTGTCCCTGCGCGGGGTTGACAACGTCGAGGTCATCTTCAAGGACGTGCTTAAGATGAGAGACGACGAGATAATGTCCGAAGTCGGCGAGCCTTTCAGAGTGGTCGCAAATCTTCCGTATTACATCACTACGCCACTCATCATGCGCTTTTTGGAGAGCGATCTTCCCGTAAAAAGCCTCACGGTCATGGTGCAAAAAGAGGTCGCCGACAGGCTTGTCGCAAGCGTGGGCAGCGCGGACTATGCCGCTATCACTCTCGCGGTGCAGATGGCGGGGAAGGCGAGGATAACGCGCGCCGTGTCAAGAAATATGTTTTATCCCGCGCCCAACGTGGACAGCGCGGTAGTGCACATTGACGTGGATAAGGACGCGCTTGCGGGGGAGGATAAGTCGCTTCTTCGCAAACTTGTAAAAAGCGCCTTCGCCATGAGGCGAAAGACGCTTGCAAACAATCTTGCCGTCGCGTTCGGCATGGACAAGGCAAGCGCCGCAGGGATAATTGAGAGGGCGGGATTTGCGCCCATGATACGCGGCGAGGCGCTGTCTCTTTCCGACTTTATTGCGCTCTCGCACGAGCTGAAAAAGGCATAAGGCGGCTTAAAACTTAAAGCGGCAATAAAGTATGCGCGACTAAAAATCAAACGCCTGCGCTTGTTAGGCAAATCACGGACAAGACGGCATAAGGTCTATGCGTTATGTGCGGGACTTGAACGGATACGACAAAAGGTCGAGGCGCGCAGCGGGAACGCTATGCGGGTCGCATAAAGTTTTGACGCTTCTTAAGGCGCCTCGCGCTTTTTTATTTTATTATGTCCCCGGTGCGCGCAGATTGATATATCGCCCAATATCCCGCGACGGATGGCGAGCTTATCGGCAGCCATACGCACATGTTTTCTATCTCGGCGGGCGGGCGGCTGTCCTTGCGCGGTTCGGGCACGGCGTAGCAGATGAAGGCGGGCTCCTCCGCGTCGTAAAGTATGCCCACCGAATACGCGCCGTCCACGGCGTCCACGCACACCCAGCGCGAGTTTTGTACGGAGTTTTCAAGCAGGACGTCCGCGGGATAGCGCACAAACATCTCGTCAAGCTGAGGCTTTATGGCATAGTAGAAGTTGTTG
>CANQCC010000130.1 GCA_947589635.1 uncultured Clostridia bacterium
GACAGCAACGGTAAGAGATTTGCAAGTGCAAACAGAGTCTGCAAAGGGTTTGCAAATTGCAACTTTTGCGCTTGATTCATCAGATGCTAATACTAAATTTAAGAATGGTGAAACATCTTATACAAGCGGCAATTGGACAGGCGCAATAAGCGGTTGGGGACAGAGTTTGGATTTCCAACAAAGCACTACAAAATTTATGGGCGTATCTGGTGATGGACTCGCGATGTATGCATTGAACGATCCTAAGGCCGCATTTGCTTCAGGCACACTTGATAAATCAAAGGCAGCGATGAAGAATGCTGAAAAGAATGTGGATTATTTTGTCGCTTATATTGCGCTTCGTAACGAGGAGACAGAAGCTCAGGACGTAAAAGTTGATACGATAACCGTTGCTCCTGTAACAGATACGAACAATACAAACTCTGCGGGTATGGTTGCCTCTTTAAGAATCGCCATATTTACTAAGACGGATGCTTCAAAGGATGTAAATACCACATCTGTTGGTGACGCTGATTTGACAGCAAGAAAACTTATATACCTGCCATTTGCAGATTATAAGTTTGAAGATGGCGAATGGAAATCATATGCCGGCGGAGCAACCAACAATTACTTGTCTTATGACGCTAATGATCCTAAGGAAAATGCTGGGGCAGAGTTCGCAGATAAAACAACGACCATGGACAAGATGAAGACGAATGCTTTGAGCGAAGAACAAACTGACGCAACAGAAAATACTTGTTCTGCTATGCCTTCTGATCCGTTTACAAAGACGCTCACAGGCGCAACTCTTGCTGAAAATGTTGCAGCGCATGGTGTTATTTATCTGAAGTTGGTGATATGGTTCGAAGGTGAGGATGCTGAATGTATCTCTCTGTTCGCAGGTGGCGGCGCAAAGGTCAATATTACTTTCGGACAAACTGCACATCCTGGTGAATAATTCAATCAATGCTAAATCAGCAAAACATCCCGCTCATCGAGCGGGATGTTTTTATGTGTGGTCGCGGGCGGTGTGTGAAAATAAGGTGGAAAATTGCACGGTGTTATTTCATTAAATCGCGTTATAATGAAATAATGATATAATATTATTTCTGTATTTGGCGTTAAACTGAAATAAAAACGAGGAATGTTTGCATAAAACATTGACAAATTGAAATAATGACTATAAAATCAAAGATGTATTTCAATGCGTGTTACAGGACGCGCGACGGAGGGTAAGATGACTGAGACGAGGTCTGGATATTATCGCACAAATTTAAGCGGAGAGATGGCATACAAGTCGTTTGTGCCGACGCCATTGCCTGTGTCTGTGGCGATCGACGAGGATATTTCCGCGCTGCTGATTGAGGCGAATCGGGCGCTTGCGGGGCTGGATGTTGCGTCGGAGATGATCCCCAACATGGATCTTTTTCTGTCGATGTACGTGCGCAAAGAGGCGCTGATGTCCTCGCAAATAGAGGGCACGCAGACTACGCTTGAAGATGTGCTTAACCCCGGTATAGACGCCAACATAAACCGCGAAGTCGGCGATGTCGTCAACTATGTCAAGGCGATCGAGTATGCTATTGACCGCATGGGCACGCTGCCCCTGTGCAACAGGCTGCTTAAAGAAGCGCATAGCGTGTTGCTTTCGGGTGTTCGCGGCGAGAATAAAGCACCCGGCGAGTTTCGCCATACGCAAAACTGGATAGGCGGCATGGGCAGTACGCTGAAAAACGCAAGCTACATCCCGCCGAACGTCCTTGACATGCAGCAGGCAATGAGCGATCTTGAGGCGTATATCAACGCGCCCGCCGAGCAGGACGACCTGATAAGAGCGGCGCTGATACACTATCAATTTGAGACGATACATCCATTCCTCGACGGCAACGGCAGGATAGGCAGGCTGCTCATATTGCTGTATCTGCTCAGCCGCGGGACCATCCGCTACCCGGCGCTTTATATATCATACTACCTTAAGCTCAACAGGATAGACTACTACGACCGCATGACCAACGTGCGCCGAAAAGGCAACTACGAGCAATGGGTGAAGTATTTTTTGCAAGCCGTAGTGGATTCCGCTTCCGACGCGCTCGACGCCATAAAACGGCTCAATGCGCTGCACGTAAACACGCTATCCGTCCTCGAGAGCACGCGTGGGAGCAGAAATATGATAAGCGCGAAACAGATGATAGAACTCCTTGAAGCAGTGCCCATTTTCGACGTCTCCGGCGTGGCGAACAGGCTTGGGGTGAGTTTCAATACGGCAGGCAAAATGGTAAACGAATTGCTTCGGGCTGGCGTCATCACTCAAACGTCCGACGCAAAGCGCAGCAGAACTTTTTGTTATACCGCCTACTTGGATATTTTGCGCCACGGCACCGAGCCATATTGATCCGCTGTCGGCAAAAACCTTTGATTTAAGCGCTTACTTGCCTTATGCACAAAACATCCCGCCCAAACGGACGGGATGTTTGTTGATTTAGCATTTAGTTATTTGTTGAATAATTATGCACCTGCGCCAGCAGCTTTGAAACCGAAGTTCAAGCCAATGTTTGCGCCGCCGCCTGCAAAGAGGTTGATGCACTCTTGATCTTGGCCTTCAAACCACACTACAAGCATGAGATACACGATGCCGGTTTTTGCAGTCAGACCTGTTGCAAGATCCAGTTCGGTCTTTTCGGCAAGCTTATCTGTAGCAGGCTGAACATTCTTAGCTTCTGATGCGGTCATCGGATGCCAACCCGTCAATACAGCCGAACCTTTATCCATTTCGCTGAGAGTTGTTACTTTTGTTGTATAACCTGCTTCTTTGGCCTTCAGATAAGCAGTGACATCAGTTGCTGCGCTACTATTTTCCGCCCATACTGCAGTTTTTGCATTATATTCCAAATTGCCAAACGGAGCAACCACGTGCTTAAGATTTTCCTTAAATGCAGCTCTGTCTGCGGGTGCAGATGTTGTTGCGAACACAGCTATACGGAGAGACGCCGCCATACCGGTGTATCCATTAGCATTAGCCTTGGCAGTTACGTTAATGCCATTAATTACAACATTCTGTGCTTTGTCGGTAGTGTTCAACAATGCAATATACGCGCTGAAATAGTCTTGGTTTGCCACAGCGTCCCTGACAACAGCTGAGTCATCCGCTTTATAAGCTTCGTCTCCGGCTTCACCGGGCGCGCCGTCAATTCCAGCCTCATCGGGCGCATTCAATGCGTACATGCTGAAACCGTCACCGGATACAGCCATATATGTGCCTACTCCTTCTTGCAGGTTACTTGAGAAATCTACTGTGGAGCCCCATGATGTGCCTTCGCTACCTTTCCAATCAGCCGATCCATCTCTTGAAGCGATTGTCGCCGTACCGCTGGTGTAAGAGGTAATGCTTGAAGACGGACTGTACAAACCGATTTGCAGACCTTGAGCTGCAGTTGTTTGGACATCCAAGTTCTCTACTGCCGCACTT
>CANQCC010000131.1 GCA_947589635.1 uncultured Clostridia bacterium
CCAAATTCGTTGACGAGCCGTCGCCTTGAGTGTCCCCGCTTACAACATATCCCCCCGTGTTGAAATCCTCTGCCGCTTCGACGTCATCGTTGCTTTGCAGCTCCGAATCGGGATATTCCACCGTCACGTCGCCCGCGCTCAAATTCTTGGGGAAAGTCGTTCCCTCAACGCTAACCGTCGCAATATAATTGCCGTCCTCTTTGAAATCCAAAGCGTCGCTCAGCCCGTTATAATATATCGCCTCTCTTGCGTCGTTGCAGGCGGAAAGCGTCGGCAAAGCAAACATAGCCACTATCGCCGCGCACACCGCGACCGTCATGCTCTTTAACACTTTTTTGGTCATTCTTTTCTCCTTTTGCGCCATTTAAGCGCTTCCCCTTGCGGGCATTTGCCGCGCGGCGCTGCCAAAAGGCAACTTCTCGCCGCGTCAGGCGCGTCGCTCAGACGCTTTTGCGCCTTTATTGCTTAAGGCGACACCTCAAGTTATGCACTTTGCGCGCATGTGCGCGCTTCCTCATTTTTATATATACAATAATACTACCCCCCCCCCCGTTATGTTGTCAACTGTTTATGCACACTTTATATAATTTAATAAATTTTCCCTTATAAAATATATATATCAATATAATGATCCGGCGCATATGGCCACGCGACATATTAACATTTGCCGCATGCCGCTCGAAAAATCGCGGCGAAGGCGCATTAACTTGTTGCGCAATTTTTTCACGGGGTATATAATGTATGCAAATAACTTGCATTTTCAGAGGATGAATATGGCAAAAGACGCTCAAAACGATAAACAGTTTGTCAAAGATATCGCCGATATGACGGTCGATTTCCCTCAGTGGTACACCGACGTAGTGCTTAAAACCGGGCTTGTGGACTACGGCCCCGTCAAGGGCACGATGGTCATACGCCCATACGGATATGAGATCTGGGAGCGCATTCAGGCGGAGCTTGACGCGCGCTTCAAAGCCACGGGGCACAAAAACGCGTACTTCCCGATGTTTATCCCCTACAGCTATCTGCTTAAAGAGGCGGAGCATGTCGAAGGTTTCGCTCCCGAAGTCGCGCTTGTCACTCACGTCGGTAAAAACGAACTTGAGGAGCCGCTTGTCGTGCGCCCCACGTCGGAGACCATCATCTGCTCCATGTATGCAAAATGGGTGCAGAGCTATCGCGACCTGCCCCTGCTCATCAACCAATGGGCCAACGTCGTCAGATGGGAAAAGACCACGCGGCCCTTCCTTCGCACCAGCGAGTTCTTGTGGCAGGAGGGCCACACCTTGCACGCCACCGAAGAAGAAGCGCGCGAAGAAGCCCTCAAAATGCTTGAAGTCTACCGCGAATTTATGCAAAACGTGCTTGCCATCGACGTGCTCACAGGCGTGAAAACCGAAAAGGAAAAATTTGCGGGCGCCGTTGAAACCTACGCCATGGAGGCGATGATGCTCGACGGCAAATCCCTGCAGGCAGGCACTTCGCACTATCTCGGCAACAATTTTGCCTCCGCTTTTGAAATCAAATATCTCGATCGCGACGGGCAACTCAAAAATCCCTATCAGACGAGTTGGGGCGTGTCCACAAGGCTCATCGGCGCGCTCATCATGGCGCACGGCGATCAGCGCGGGCTCAAACTGCCCCCTCGCGTCGCGCCCATACAGGCGGTCATCGTGCCCGTCGCCGTCCACAAGGAAGGCGTGCTTGAAAAAGCCAAAGAGATATTCTCCTCCCTCTCCGCCGCAGGCGTGCGCGTGGAGCTTGACGACCGCGACCAGTCCGCCGGTTGGAAATTCAACGAGTGGGAGATGAAAGGCGTCCCCCTCCGCATAGAGATAGGCCCTCGCGATATAGAAAACGGAGTCGCCATGTGCGTGCGCCGCGACACCCACGAAAAACAACTCGTTTCGCTCTCTTCCCTCACCGCCGAAGTGCCCGCGCTGCTTGACGCCATCCACGAAAATATGTTCAGGCAGTCTCACGACTTTTTGCACTCGCACATCGCCGTCTGCAAAGATATGAGCGAAATGGCCGCCGCGCTCGACGAGCATAAGTTTGTAAAAACCATGTGGTGCGGCTGCCGCGAATGCGAGGATAAGATCAAAGAGGAACTCGCCGCCACTTCCCGCGTCCTGCCCTTCGACCAGACCCCCGTCGGCGACAAGTGCGTCTGCTGTGGGAAGCCTGCAGAGCATGTCCTCTACTTCGCCAAATCATATTAAAACCGTCTGTACGGGCGATATATTTCGTCAAAACCGCTTTTCTTTCACACTACGTACGCAAAAGTACGCTGGGTGCTCAGAAAAGCGGTTTTTCCTTGTCTCTCATCCCGTACAGACGGTTTTACATCAATCAAACGTTAGGCGAATAGCTTTGTCAGAGGGGTTTGCCTTCGCCGTCACGTACGAATAAGTACGCTCGACGACTTGGCAAACCCCTCTTTCGCGCTCTTCATCCCGTACAGACGGTTTTACATGTATATGCCGGTCGGATTTGCGGGGCTCCTCGCCCCGCACCCTCGGCAAAGGGCGTTACGCCCTTTGCAAACCCGGGCTAAAAACGCGAGCTTGGCAAGTCCTTGCCTTCGCTCGCGTTTTTTGTTTGTAAATGGTTGTAATTCTTGCGGGAGAGCTTGATATTTGCATTAGCATAGTCTGAGCATAACGTAAACTTGGTCGTGTCTGAATTATACTAACCTTTGTCGTGCCGGCTAATCATAGCGCTTACTTATGCGATAAAGCGGGTCTGAATAATATCTGCCGCTCAGACGCAAGCTATGTGTTGTCGGCGCAACGCGCCAAAAGGAGAACGCATGAAAAAGAAAAAACAAAGAGCGCCGCTCGGTCACAGCAACATGCCGCCCAAAGAGCATCAGGCTTCCCTCAACGACCCAAACGTCAACCCTAAGCGACCCGACCGCCAACCCTGAACGATCTAAAATTTGAGAGCGTTTGCGCGGCTATTCGCAACTATAGCTGCATTTTTCCGAGAACGTATGTCACTAAAAAAGATCTCAACGATCCTGAATACCATGGGGTATACGATGATCTGCGTGACTCTTTTGCTTTTATGTTTTCAATCTCTTTGGAAATTATAGTCGAATACATAAAAATCCCAACCTAAGGTTCGACTTAGGTTGGGATTGGCGT
>CANQCC010000132.1 GCA_947589635.1 uncultured Clostridia bacterium
CCATGACGACCACGGTCGTTGTTTCGTCCACAAGCGGGCTATAATAAATCGCGATATTGCCGATGCTGTTTTCTGGCTTCTCGGCGGAGTCATTGCTTACGGCGAAGCTCATATAGGTATAGCCTGCGCCGCCGTTATTCAGGCACGGGTCGCTTGGATTCTTGTAGTTTTTGCCGTTAGAATCGTGCACGACGGATATGCCGTCACCTTTGCCGTTTGTCTCAGTGCCTCTAAACACTTTTGTCTCGTTCGAGCCATCGATCAAAGTTCCCTTCGCTGTGGCGATGGTCAGGTATTTGCCAAGTTCGCCGGCGCTTGCCGCGGCATACAGCGTACCTTTTTGCACTTCGCCGCCGCCTACGCTGCCGTCCGCCACGATATAGGAGGTCAGCGACTTCTTGTCATCCCCTTTGGTCTTTTGCTCTATGGTGTAGGAGTTTGCGATGCGTTTCCAATATTCCATCTGCGCGTTGCCGTGCAAGACATTGTCATTTGCCATGAAGATATTGACGCCTGTGCCTGCGCCTATACCTGTGTCGTCGTCTACGGGCTTATTGTTGTTCACGCCGCTTTCAGTCGCGTCTTTATCAAACAGTGCGCCGTCTTCTGCAACAAGGAAGTACCAACCGGTATGACTGCTGCCGGTGTTGTACACCTCGCCCGTTTGGCCGGATATCCACTGGTAATCCTCGACGATCTTCTTGATGTTTGCGCTTGACAGCTCTGCGCCATTTATTGTTTTGGGGATCCAATACGCGGTGTCGGCGTTAAGGTCGTTGTCTCTGACATAGCCTACAATGCCGCCGCGATTGGAAGCAGCGCCGGTGCTGTTGACTTCGCCATGCAGGTTGAAGGCGTTTGCGATGGTATTGCCTTTGCCGTCGCTTTCATCGTTTTTCCAGCCCATGCCGCCTACAATGCCGCCGACGTATTCTTTGCCCTCGACGGTGGTATGGTCAAGCAGAATGTCACTGAGATACACGCCCGCGGTCTGCTCGGAGCCGCTGACTTCTCTGCCCTTGGAAACGCGCACAAGGCCGATGAGGCCGCCGACGTATTCGCTGCCGCTTGCTTCGACGTTGCCGCTGACGAAGAAGTTGTTGCTGCTGTCAAAGCTGACGCCCTCGGAGATAACGCCGATGACTCCGCCCACGCCGATAGCGGCGCCGGCGACCGTAAACGTCAACTTTGCGTCATTTTTGCCGTAAAACTCAAATTGGCAATTGGTCAAAACAAGGCTTTGATGCGGATATTCGCCCGAGGTCCAATTCCTCGGCTCGCCGATAATGCCTATGGACCCGCCAAAGCCATAGTTTGTAGTTTCGGTCGCCTCCATTTCAAAGGAGCTTTGGTTTATAAATTCGCCGTATTCGATCTTGCCGGCAAGCACGCCCACGTTGCCGCCGATATAGGACGATTCAGACGTATTTTTGACGTTGGTGGCGTTTGAAGAGACGGAGCCGCTGTATGTCGTATTTTGGGTAAGTCCCAATGCCCTGCCGATGCTGTCGGTTGTCAATATTTCAAACTCGGTGTTTCTGAAGGTGACCTGCATCTGTTCGGTGCCGGTGATAGTGCCAAACATAGCGCCCACGCTGCCGCCGACATACAACAATCCTTTGACGACGCCGGCATTTGTTATATCGGTGTCGCCGATCGCCTCGCCGTTGATGTTTGTGGCGATGACAAGCGAGGCGGCGTTTTCCACCCTGCCTATAGCTCCGCCGACGAAGTTTGCGCCGGTGACATTGCCCGCGTTGACAAAGCTGCCGCCTATGCTGCCGTAGGAAAGCAGGCCGATTATGCCGCCGACGTTGTCGTTGTTGGCGGAGCCTATCTCGCCGAAGTTGAGCAGGTTGAGCGTTCTTGCGGCGCCGTCGCCGCCCATCAGGATGGAGCCGCCCGTGCTCATATTGCCCGCGTTGTTGCCAATTATGCCGCCGACGTTGGACAGCCCGTCCTTTGCGTAGACCTTCGCCATGTTGAAGACGGTGCCCTTGCGCATATTGACGGTGCCGTAGGACGACGAGTCGTGTTCGTTGAGGCCGATGAGGCCGCCCACGTTGGCTGCGGAGTTGGCTGCGGAGTCATTTTTAGTGTCCGGCAAGCCTTCCGCATAGACAACGGTGCTGTCGCTTGCGGTGCCTATCGCGATAATCAAATCGCCGTTATCCGTGGAGCCGCTGACGTTGTCCTCGCCGATGAACAGGCTTGTGCCCGCGGCGTTGAGGCCGATGAGGCCGCCCACGTTTTGCAAGCCGCGGATCGTGCCGCCTATGCTTATCGTAGTGCCTATCGAGCGGATGTAGACGGTGCCGTGTGTGGAGCCTATAAATCCGCCGACGTTTGTGGCGCTGATCGCCGACGTAGCGTTAGCGCTTGACTTTCTGATTTCGGGCGCGATATTGAACGTGCCGCTGATAAGGATATTTGTAGCGCCGCCGTCCACATAGCCCGCCATGCCGCCGATATCCTTGTTGCCCTCGTTGGCAGAGGCGATATATATCTTTGGCGTGCTGCCCGAAGCAGTCTTTGCGTTGACGGTGACGACCGCGTTGTCAAAGCGCGTATTCGTCCCCAGATTGCCGACTATGCCGCCTATCTTGGTGACAGAATATGTTTCATTCGTGATATCTACAGTGCCCGCAAACGCCACGTGTCCGAATATCGTGTTTTGCGCCGTGCCTACCACGCCGCCTATCATAGTTCTATTATACGTTGTGGAAAGGTCTTTGTCTGTTATAGTGGCTTTAGCGCCCACTTCGGTAGGATCGTAGATTATCTGCCCGTCAACGTCCACCGATTGTATGCCGCTTATCGTCGTAGTGGAATCCGTCTTACCGACGATTCCGCCGATTTCCGAGATACCTTTGACTGTCACGGTGCCTGTCCCTGTGCCCACTCCGACCTTGCAGCCGAGTATGCTTACCTGCGCGCCGCCTCCCGACACGCCGACAATGCCGCCGATACCTTTGTATTTGTTTGTATTTAATGTGTTCGGTGTGTTGCCTATCGTGGTTTTTGATGTTGTCTTGCCGCCTTCTACATTATTGCCCTGCAGCAAGATATTGGTATAACCTTTGTCGTCGCCGGTTGTCTTAGAGGCATTTGCATGCGCGACGGCATC
>CANQCC010000133.1 GCA_947589635.1 uncultured Clostridia bacterium
AGCCGGGATAAAAGTCTTAAGGAAGTGCTGAAGGAGTTATGAATGCCTGATATAAAGGTCAACGATGTGCTCGACGGGGTGATTTGCGACCTCGCAAACAGCCAAGCGAGCCGGGATAAAAGTCTTAAGGAAGTGCTGAAGGAGTTATGAATGCCTGATATAAAGGTCAACGATGTGCTCGACGGTATCGTTTGCGACCTCGCGAGCGGAGGCGAAGGCATAATCAAGGCGGATAGATATCCTATTTTTGTGCCTTTCGCGCTTGAAGGCGAGCATGTGCGCGCCAAGGTGACCTATGTCAAAAAAGATTGCGCTTTTGGCGAACTTATCGAGGTGCTGACTCCGTCAAATGACCGCGTAAAGCCGGCGTGCCCCTATTTTTATAAGTGCGGGGGCTGCGATTTGTTGCACATGACCCACGAGGCGGGACTTGATCTCAAGGCTAAAACGGTTAAGACGGCGCTTAAAAAAATCGCGGGGATCGACGTCGACGTTCCTCCCGTGATAAGCCCTGTACAATCTGAATATCGCAACAAGATAGCGCTGCCTTTTTCGGTGAACAAAAGGAGCGAAATTGTAAAACTCGGCTTTTTTGAGAGGAGGACGCACCAGGTCGTCCCGATAAAGTGGTGCCCTATGGGCGGGCAGTGGACGGCAAGTCTTATATCGGCGCTTTCGGATTGGGCAAACGAATATAAGATATCCGTCTATGACGAGCAAAGCGGCAAGGGGCTGCTTCGTCACGCGGTGGCGAGGTATCTTGACAGCCTGTCGTTGACCTTGGTCATAAACGGCGACAGCCTCCCGCATGCGGAGGAGCTTGAAAAGCGATTGAAAGCGGATTTTGGCGATTTTTGTCTGTATATCTCAAAAAATACCGCGAAGACAAACGTGATTTTCGGCGAAAGCGCCTCCCTCATCTGCGGAGAAGAGAGGCCGCAAAACCTCGGAAAGTTTTGCGCCGTCGTGCCGCCCAAAGCGTTTTTGCAAGTGAACAACAGGGTGCGGGACCTCATCTACGACGCTGCGGCAGCCTTTCTGGACGGCTTTGAGGGGGAGATCGTCGAGCTGTATTCGGGCATAGGTCTGCTCACTTGCCAACTTGCGACCCGCCTTGAAAATTGCCGCATTGTCTCGGTGGAGATAGAAAGATCCGCGGTGGACAGCGCGAACGCGCTTATAAAAAGTCTGTCCCTCGACGGCAGAGTGCGCGCGATATGCGACGACGCGCTTCATTTTATGCAATCGCTTGGCGAAGGCAAGGGCAAAAAGGCGCTTATCCTCGACCCGCCGCGCAGAGGATGCGACAGGCAGGTGTTGACCTCTGCGATTCGCGCGGGATTTGACAAAATTTTGTATATCTCCTGCGACCCGCAAACCCTCTCCCGCGACATAGGCGTGCTTAAGGAAGCGTACAGGCTTGAAAGCGTACGACCCTACGACATGTTCCCGGGCACCGCGCAGGTGGAGTGCGTCGCCGCGCTTTGCAAAATTTAAGCGGTCAGAATACCGAAAAAAGCGCGATAGACGTCAAAATCTTAAACGCGCGAAAGATAAGATATGATTTTAACTCGAGAGGTGAATATGATCTCAAAATATAAGCTGTATACGCTTAAGGATTCTGGCATGAGCGCCACACTCACGGACTACGGCGCGAGGCTGATGTCCCTCGTCGTGCCGGGCAGGGACGGAAACGGCAGAGACGTGTTGCTCGGCTTCGACTCCGCTGAGGAATACGAAAACGACCACGGGACGTACTTCGGCGCGACGATAGGACGAGTCGCAAACAGGATAGGGCACGGCAAGTTTACGCTTGACGGCAATGCGTACTCGCTTGCGCTAAACGACAACGGCAAGAATCATCTGCACGGAGGAATCGCGGGCTTTGACAAGCGCGTGTTCGAGGGCAGGCAGACGGCGGAAAATTGCGTGGAATTTCGCTATGTTTCCCCGGACGGAGAGGAGGGATATCCTTCCGCGGTCGACGTGCGCGTAAAATTTACGCTTTCGCGCGGCGGCCTTGAGATCTGCTATGACGCGATATCGGACGGAGACACGCTGCTTGCGCTGACCAACCATGCGTATTTCAACCTTGACGGCGACGGTAAAAGCGTCCTTAATCAAGAGGTGTTTATAGACGCGGACAGCCTCAGCGTGGTCGACGGCGAACTTATCCCGACCGGCGAGCGCATGGATCTGACAAGCGAGGATAACGCGGCGTACTCCTTTTTGAAGCCGCACGCAATAGGGGCATATCTGAAAAAGGGCGGAGAACTCATGAGGCTTGCAAACGGCGGCTATGATTTCTGCTATAACTTCAAAGGCGGCGCGGACTGCGACAGGCCTCGCGCGACGGCGTACTCCCCCGCGAGCGGCATAAAGATGAGCGTATACACCGATCTTAACGCGATGCAATTCTATTCGGGCAACTTTTTGGACGGATTCGAGGGCAAGCGCGGGCAGATATATCAAAAGCACGCCGCGTTCTGCATGGAGACGGGATGCGACATCTCAAGCCTTGCCGCGCGTACTCTGAGGGCGGGCGAGAGATATCATACCGTAACAAGATATCAATTTGAACGAATAGAATAACGGTTATTTATCATGATATGCCGCTTTTGACCTTGCGGAGGGAAGAAGAGGCAGGGACTTAAACAAAAAAACAAGGAGTTTGAAAATATGGACGTCATTGCGAAAAAACTTGACGAGCTGAAGGCGCTTATAGACGGCGGGCTTGACTTAAAGGGCGCGGCGCGAGCGCTTGAGATAATAAGCGGCGGCAAAATGGAAGACGCGGAAGAGATACTTTCCTCGTTCAGGCTGTGGGGAGACACTATGCCCATGTCCGACGAGAGGCCGTATACGGAAGAGCAGCGCTACCTGCACATACTTTGGGAGTGCCTCGACCGCTACCCGCTTGGGATAAATTGCGATTTCGCTATCCCCTTGAGGCAGGCCATCGCCAAAAAGCTCTTCAAAAAGTGCGGCGACGGCTTTGTGGCTAACGAGGGCTGCCGCTTCAACTACGGGCACATGATAGAGGTCGGCGAAAACGTCT
>CANQCC010000134.1 GCA_947589635.1 uncultured Clostridia bacterium
CCCCCGCAGCTGAGGCAGCGGCAGAAGAGGCTCCCGCTGAGGAAGCTCCCGCAGAGGTTCCCGCGGTTGCGGCAAATCTTGACAACGCTTCAATAGAGTTGCTCACCGAAATTCGCGACCTTCTCAAGGCGCAGGCGGTAAGAGACGCCACGGCAGGCGAGACGACACCCGTTCAGGAGTGACAAAAATATAAATATGCTTAAGGGCGCAGGACCTCCCTGCGCTCTTTATTTTGCAATAACTTTTTATATCGTTGACAAACCGCCGCGCTTGTGTCAAAATTAAATAGTTATAAGAGAGAGAAATATGTTTATCGGACTGTTGAGTGAAAGCGGCGGACTTACCGTCAACAATTGGGCGGGCTGTATTGCCCTGCTCGCGCTTGGAATAATTCTTATCGTCAAGGGCGGCGATTGGTTTGTCGACGCCGCAAGCTGGATGGCGGAAGTGAGCGGCATCCCGACGTTTATAATTGGCGCGACGATCGTAAGCCTTGCCACCACCCTGCCCGAGATACTCGTCTCCAGCCTCGCCGCCGCGGAAGGCAGCGTAGGACTTGCGATAGGCAACGCCGTTGGCTCCGTCAATTGCAACATCGGGCTTATCATGGCGGTTTCGCTGTTGTTTATCCCCTCAAAATTTGAAAGAAAGGACTACGCCGCAAAGATGACGCTTTTGCTTGTGGCGATATCCGTGCTGTGGGCGGTCAGCGCTACGGCGGATAAGGTCGTCACCTGGTGGGAGGGGCTTATCGTGCTTGCGATATTCATCGCGTTTATGGTCGAAAACCTCCTCAGCGCAAAAAAACACGCCGCTCAGCTTGAAATAGAGTCTCCCGTGACCTCTCCGGATATCGTGACAGCAGCGCAAAGCGAACAGGGCGAAGGCGATATCGTGACAGGACCCTTCGACGACGTCTGGGCGCAGCAGGAGCGCAAATCGGCGCCGCTGTACTACTTTGAGGAGGCAAAAAAGCGCAAACTTATCACAATTAAACGCACGGGAAAAGTCATTGAAAAGAAGGATATCTTCAAAAATATCGTCCTGTTTATCGTCGGCGCGGGCTTTATAGTGCTCGGCGCGCAGCAGCTTTGCGACAACGGTTCGCAGATGGCGGCAATGGCGGGCGTGTCGCAGGATATCATTGGCGTCACGATACTTGCAGTAGGCACTTCCCTGCCCGAACTTGTTACGACGATAACGTCAATAATCAAGAAGAAAGCGGACTTGTCCGTCGGCAATATCATAGGCGCAAACATAATAGATATTTCGCTTATCCTCCCGCTTTGCGCGATCATAAGTTCGGCAAAGTTCGGGGCGGCGCTGCCCATATCTCCGCAATCCGCCGTGCTTGACTTTCCCTTCTGCCTTATGGTGGCGGCGATGGCGATGCTGCCCGCGCTTGTCATGGGACGCTTCAAGCGTTGGCAAGGAGGCATTTTGCTTTTGATGTACGTCGCGTACATCACGCTGCTCGTGCTTAACACGGCGCAAATAATCTTTATATATTGATATTCATCTCAAACTGCCATCAAAGTCGCGAGCGTCCGCCCGCGATTTTTATTATGCTTGCCATATACTGCTTGCCCGCTTGGCACATGCCTTTATATGCGTTTGATGGTCGCATACTCGATACTCGTCCGCCTGATACTTGCCTGTTTGATACTTACCCGCTCTCTTTCCGCTCTTCAGCTTATAAACCGCAAATTCCATCAAAAATTTGCCGCTCAGGACGGTAAAATTATCGCGCTTTACATGCGTTTGAAGACGTGATATAATATTTATATAATATTATAAGCGAGTTTTTTATGGGAAAATACGTTATCGCATACGACGTCGGCACGACGGGGCTTAAAACCTGCCTCATCGAGCTTGGCGAGGACAGCATAAAGACTTTGGCCTCAGCTTCGGAGGCGTATCCCCTCATCCTGCTTGACGGCGGAGGCGCGGAGCAAGATCCCGAAGATTGGTGGAAAGCCATGACCGCCACTACCCGCCGCGTTATCGCGGAGATAAACGTCAAACCCGAACACATTTCGGGGGTTTCCTTCTGCTCGCAGGCGCAAGGGCTTGTGCTTGTGGACAAGGACGGCGCTCCGGTGCGCAACGCCTTCAGCTATATGGATCAGCGCACCACAAAGGAGATAAAAAAAGGCATCGCAAACGGCATACAGATCGCGGGAGCAAACATCTTCAAACTTATCCCGGCGCTTGCGATCACGGGCGCGGCTCCCGTCAGCGTAAAGGACCCGGTGTGGAAATACAATTGGGTGAAAAACAACGAGCCCGAAAATTTTTCGCGCGTGCACAAGTGGCTTGACGTAAAAGAATATCTGATCGCGCGCATGACGGGCGAGTTTGTCATGACCTACGATTCGGCGTTTGGCACTCTGCTTTACGACTATCGTCGCCGCTGCTTTTCAAAGAAGTTGTGCAAGATGTTCGGCGTAAACTTTGATCATATGCCCCGCCTTATCTCCTCTACGGAATGCGCGGGCAGGCTGCACGAAAAGGCCGCGAGGGAGCTTGGGCTTGCCATAGGGATACGCGTCTTCGGAGGCGGCATGGACGCCAACCTCATCGGCGTAGGCGCGGGCGCGACGGCGCTTGGCGACACGCACATCTACAGCGGCACTTCGGGCTGGATCGGCACGGTGACGGACAAGTCAAAAGTGGACGTCGCAAATATGATAGCGGCTACCGTGGGCGCCGATCCAGACAAATTCAACTACTTTGCGGAGATGGAGACTTCAGGCAAGTGCTTCGAGTGGGTGCGCGACCACCTCGCCCTCGACGAAATTGGCGTATACATCAAAAAACAGAACGAGCAAAACGCCGACTTCGAACAAGTCTCCCTCGATCTGTTCAACCATATGACCGACGTCGTGGACGACATCCCCGCGGGAAGCGGCGGAGTCATCTTTACGCCTTGGCTGCACGGCAACCGCTGCCCGTTTGAAGACCCCTACGCAAAGGGAATGTTCTTCAACATAGGCATAGAGACGGGCAAGCGGCAACTGATCCGCGCGGTGCTGGAAGGCA
>CANQCC010000135.1 GCA_947589635.1 uncultured Clostridia bacterium
TCGGAAAGCCCATTTTGTATGGCACCACGGACGAATTTTTGAAGAAATTCCAGCTGAGCGATATAACCGACCTTCCGGACTATTCCGAAGTGCTTGAAAAGCTTATCCTTCTCAACGGACCCACGTTCGACACGCTGTTCCACAACAGATCCATTCTTGAGGAAGGCGAGGAGCAGGACGAAAAATTGGCGACTCCGACCCTCGATGAGGCGGCAAGCGACGATCTTGGCGTGTTTGACGACGAGGACGAGACCCCGGATTTCCTCGAAGGCGAAGATTACGAGACGTACGAATGACGTCCTTAAACCACGATTGTCCCTCAAAATCAGGGGCAATTTCTTTTTCGACGCATATAAATGGGCGGCAATTATCAAGCGATAGTCTGTTAAGCGACAAATCAATAAAAGGAAAGCATGCTAAGCGGCAAATTTATATAAGTTAAAGTTTTAAAGGATAAATCAATACGCACTTTCAGGACGCGCTTCGGCGCGTCTTTTAGATGTATGTAAATTAAGTCTATTCAAATTTGAAGAAGGATTTAAGCGTACAAACGCGCGCAAGCCCGGAATTTTTAAAAGCGCCGACATTTTTGCGAGAAACCGCAAAACAATTCGAGACGAGATCTGATGGCAGAGGGCGGCATATATTTGCTAAATCCGCACAAAATATCACGATGGGACTTGAAATAACGCTTATCGCGCTTGAAGCGCTCATATGCCTGCTATTCATGCCTATCAAGGTGGGCGTGAGGGCGCATGCTTCGCTTGGCGCTCTCAGGCTGTGCGCGGACATATCGCTGTACAAAATAAGGGCGATAAGGATAAGAGGAAGCATAAAAGGCGGCAAACCGGTCTTGACCATAAACGGAAAACCGCCCGAAAGAGCGCATATCTCCGCCGAAAAGCTGCTGGCGCTGCCAAGCGAGATAGGAAGCGTAGGCGTAAAGAAAAAGGGCGCTATGGCGGCAAGGATAGGCATGGGAGACGCCGCGTTGTCTTCCGCGCTATGCGCCGCAGTCATGCTGGCGTTTGCGCCTCTAGCGCCCGAAGGCAGGGCGTACCCGGACAGGTCGGACGGCATGTATGTGGATCTGAATGTGGATATTACGATAAATCTTGTGCAGATAGCGCAAATTGCGCTTTAGGAGGGCATATGCAACTCGACGAAATGCTTAAACGCACGGTTCAATGCGTAAAGAGCGCCGTAGAAGACGACGTGATCGTGGGGAAGCCCATACTCGCTGCGGACGGCAGCGCGATATTGCCGATAAGCAAACTAAGCTACGGATTTGTTTCAGGCGGAGGCGAATACGGCAAACTTGAGAACGACAGACTTCCATATGCGGGAATATGCGGAGGCGGCGCTACGGTGATCCCTCTCGGATTTTTGATATGCGGCAGGGAAAAGAAGTTTGTGCGCCTTGACGACGCTTCTGACGGCAAGGCCTTCGAGCTTCTTAAAAGCATAATAAACGTGTTCAAAAAAGATAAATGAGGTGGCAAATGAAAAACTCAAATAAATTTTTGATAACATTTGCGTTTTTGATAATATCACTGTTTGCCGCAAACGGGTTTATTATCAACAGCTCTTTTGACGAATTTCAACCGAGATTTGCAAAAAGTATTACAAATTATGCCAAAATTGAGAATACTTCCGCGGTTAAACAGGACGCCATAAACAAACTTGGCGAAATCGGAACATCTGATGCGGACGACGCCGAAAAGTCCGGTAGCGAGGCGACCCCTCCCGCCTGTAAGGGAGGAAGCGGCAAAGTGGTCATAGAGCAAAGCTCCCGTAGAGTGCTGTTTGGAGACGGCGAGGACGTAAAGTGTTATCCCGCAAGCACCACAAAAGTGTTGACCGCGCTTGTGGCGCTTAAAAATTTGCCTCTTGACAGAGTGGTCACAGTGCCAAAAGAGGCGGCAGGAGTGGAAGGATCGTCTATATATCTTAAGGCTGGACAAAAGATAACCGTTGAGGATTTGTTGTATGGACTGATGCTAAGAAGCGGCAACGACGCGGCAACTGCGCTTGCCATTGAGACTGCGGGAAGCGTGCAGGCGTTTGCGGGAATGATGAACGATATGGCTAAAGAAATTGGCGCGAAAAACTCCAACTTTGTCAATCCGCACGGACTTCATGACGATATGCACTATTCGACCGCCCGCGACCTTGCCATAATCACCGCCGAGGCCTACGAACTTGAGGATTTTAAGCGAATAGTTTCCTCAAAACTCAAAAAAATTGCCGTCGACGGGGAAGAAGTCGTTATCGCAAATAAAAATAAGCTGCTTAAATTGTTCGACGGCGCAAACGGAGTCAAAACAGGCTACACCAAAAAGAGCGGCAGATGTCTCATCGGCGGCGCAAAACGGGAGGATATGCAACTTATAAGCGTAGTCCTCAATTGCCCCGACATGTGGAACGAATCAGAAAAGCTGCTTGACTTCGGCTTTGAAAACTTCGATATGGTCCCTCTTGACAGCGCTCTTATCACTCAGACTGACGAAGGCAGGTTAAGGCCCGTGGAGATATCGGCGCCCTACGACGTGACCGCTGATTGGAAGGATATGTATTATCCTCTTGCCAAGGACGAATATCTTGTAGTTCACGCCGCTTAAATGCGGGAGATTATATTTGGAATGTACCACTGAAGCTTCGGCGCGGAATTTTCCGCGCCTATTATATTTTCCGATGGCTTTATGCGACAAATTTCGCTTGCGTAAAACGCTTTTATAAAGTATACTTGCTTATATATGCGGCAGATCAACGCCTGCGGGCAATCCCTCATGCCGCCCGGAGATGTCATGCGTATAAACAAATACATAGCGGAGTGCGGAGTTTGCTCCCGCAGAAAGGCCGACGAGCTTATCCTGGCGGGCAGAGTCAGCATAAACAAAAAGGTCGTGCGGGAAGTCGGCGTCGATGTAAACGAGACTGCCGACGTCGTCTATCTTGACGGCAAAAAGATAGTCCGCGTGACTCATTACGATTATATCATGTTCAA
>CANQCC010000136.1 GCA_947589635.1 uncultured Clostridia bacterium
TTGCTTAAAGTCTCGAATCACATTTCACTGCTCGACAGCCTCGGCGGCAAGACGCTTATCGACCAAAGGGACAAGGTCTCTGCGGCATACAGCGTGTACAGCTCGGTGCTTGCGGAGCTTAAGCGCTTCGGAAACGGCGCGGAGAGGGAAAGGCGCCTCGACATGCTCAGATATCAGATCGAGGAGATAGAGCGCGTCAACGTCCTCGAGGGCGAGGAAGAGGAGCTGCTTGCAAAACGCAAGCGCATCCGCAATATGGAAAAGATCTTGTCCTCGCTTGAGAGCGCGAGAGGCCAGCTTGAGGGCTATGGCGGCGTAGGAGTAGCGGGCGCGTTGAAGAGCGCGTCGTCCTTGCTTGGCGCCATTTCTTCCTACGACGACGGCGTGACGGAGATAATGGAGCGCCTCGACAGCGCGAAAGCGGAGATAGAGGACATAAGCGATACGCTTGGCGACATGCTTGAAAAGTCGGATTTTGACAGCAGATCCGCCGAAAGAACGGAACAAAGACTTGACGAAGTGCGCGTGATCCTGCGCAAATACGGAGGCAGTTTCGAGGCTCTGACGGCGTTTTTGAATTCCGCAAAAGAGGAAGAAGAAACCCTTTCGGGCGCGGGCGATCGCGTGCGCGAGCTCGAGTTGGAAAAGGTCAAACGCGCGGATTCTCTCAGTGAGGAAGCGAAAAAACTTACTTCGCTTCGCACTGCCGCCGCGCTTAAGTTTGAAAAGGATATGGTGCGGGAGCTTGGCGACCTCGGCATGGGCGGCTCCACATTCAAAGTCAAAATTGCGTCTACAGACGAGGCGGACGATATAACGGCGACGGGCGGCGACAGCGTGGAGTTTTTGATATCGCCCAACGTCGGCGAACCTCTCAAGCCTCTTGCGAAGATAGTTTCAGGCGGCGAAATGTCGCGCTTTATGCTCGCGCTCAAGAACATCGTCGCGGGCATAGACGGCATAGGCACCATGGTTTTCGACGAGATCGACACAGGCATATCGGGCAACATCTCGCGCGCAAGGCAGGTAATTGCGGTCACGCATATGCCAAGCCTCGCCGCCATGGCTGACAGCCACTATCTGATCGCCAAATCCACCGAGAACGGAAAAACTCTCACTCACGTCACCTTGCTTGAGGACGACACAGACGAAGTCGCAAGGCTTATCGGAGGCAACGACTACAGCAAATACGCCGTGCCGCACGCCAAAGAGATGAAGGCGTGGGCGGAAAGATATAAAAGCGGCCTTAAAAATTTAGAGTGATTTGCCGCTTTTATCGTTGCAGGCTGTTTTATCGCAATATTTACAGCCTCATTGGGCGCCGCTGTTTGCAGGCGCTTTTAATTTTCCATCTGCATCTAACATATATAAGACTTTTATAATAATTTATACGCTTTATTTTGTATCGAAAATTTTCGAAGTTAAAACTTCTCATATCCGAATGAGATCTTAATAATTTTTCGGCATTAAATTGATGCGGATATTCTTATGTCAATTCAATTATCCTCAAAATCGGCAGCCGGGACGTATAGCTTACAAAATCTTGTCAAAAATTTTTGTATGGACAGGCTGTTTGTCACAAACATAGAGGACAAAGAGACGTTGTATAAAAGCGCGAAGGATATAGAACTTGTCCGCGGCGAAGAGCCGTCAAACGCGCAAAACGATACCGACGCCAACCTGAAGCGTTGCGACAAACAGCCTGTTTGATATATCGGAAGGCACTATGATAAACAGAGAGGAATATCAGGACTATATAAGCAAAAACGCGCCAAAATCGCCGATGTTTCGCACACTGATAGCGGCGTTTGTCGTCGGCGGACTCATTTGCTGTATCGGCGAGGGGATCGGCGACATCATCAAACTTATCTTTAAGGATATGGCGGAAAAAGACGTCGCGATATGGGAGAGCTGCATAATGATATTTTTGGGCAGCCTGTTTACCGCGCTCGGGCTGTACGACAAGCTGGGGCACTATGCGGGAGGAGGCTCGATAATCCCAATCACGGGGTTTGCCAACTCCGTCGTATCGCCCGCTATGGAATATAACCGCGAGGGCGTGTTCTTCGGCATATGCGCAAAGATGTTCGTCATCGCGGGGCCAATAATCGTATTTGGCGTGAGCGTCGGCTTTATTGTGGGATTTATCAGCTATTTTGTGGTGTGAGGCGACTATGAGGACGGTAAGATTCAAAAACGACATCTACATCAAAAGCGGCTTTACCATCGTGGGACCGAAGGAGGGCGACGGCAACTTCGGCGACGCCTTCGACATAGTGCTTAAAGACGACCTCTGGTGCGAAAAATCTTATGAAAAGTGCGAAAGCAAGATGCATCGCGACGCCATTACGGGCGCCATCAAAAAGGCGGGGCTGAGGCGAGAAGATATAGATATCCTTATGGGCGGAGATCTGCTGAACGAACTTACGTCCACAAGCCTTGCGGCGCGCAATTTTCCATGCGCTTTTTTGGGGCTTTACAACGCGTGCTCGACTTTTGGAGAGGCCATTCTGACGGCGTCCATGCTGATAGACGGCGGATTTGCAAAAAATATCGCGTGCTCCACGTCAAGCCACTATTCCTCTGCGGAAAGGCAATACAGATTTCCTCTCGAACTCGGCAATCAAAGGCAGCCTACGGCGCAATGGACGGTCACGGGCGCGGGCTGCACTCTGCTTAGCGCCTGTCCTCCTGAAAAAGAGAATGCGAGAGTGTATGAGGACGACATAATAGCCATAGACGAAAACATGAATATCGACGAGAAAACCCTTGAGAAGTACAAAAAGAGCGTGGAAAAACAGAAGAAGGTAATAGACCTTGGCAAATCAAACATAATCGAGGATAATTTTTCGCGCGTAAATAACGACTATATGAAGCAAAACGCCTGTTATGCTGTCGTTACGGGCGGCACGATAGGGCGAGTGGTCGACCTTGGCATAGACGACGAGGCGAATATGGGCGCGTGCATGGCTCCCGCCGCGGCGGATACCATTCTTA
>CANQCC010000137.1 GCA_947589635.1 uncultured Clostridia bacterium
GATCCGCCGCGGTAAAGGAGTTTGCCTTTGCCTTTTGCGCCGTCGCCGCGGGTTCGCCGACGACGATGAAGTCCACTTGATGGCCGTTGTATCTCTGCACGGCTTCCGATCCGTCCGCGACATCTTCCACAAAAACTTGATCGTTAGTAGGAGTTCCCGTGGTGATCATCTCAATGTTGTACTGCTCCTTGTACCAATTCATAACGTATTTGAAAACAAGTCCGGGCACGCCTTGCCAGCCTATGCAAGCTATCCTTTTGCCTCTGATGTCGTCAACGGTAATGTCGGGGATATTGCCTTGCGCGTCCGCCTCTTTGTGCCCCACGAGATACAGACTGCCCTCTACGGCTATAGAGATTAGCTTGTAATCCACGCCGTTTTTGACGATCTGCGTAGCTCCCGCGTTGACTGGCATGATGACGATATCCGCCTTGCCGCTTGTCATTTCCTGCGCTATGTTGTTTGGGCTTACCACATCGTATTCGACGCTCTTGCCGCCGAGGCTTTGCCCCTGAGAGGCGAGACGGAGCATCGCGAGCGCGGGCGTTCCGTCGGGCGCGGCAAAGCGCAAGCCCTCTTTTTTGTCGCATGCGGCAAAACCTACCGCGACAGCCGCTACAAGCGCGACTATCATCACTAGCGTTGCAAGTTTAAAAAGTCTTTTCATTGCTGTATACCTCACAAAAATTTTATTTCCACTATCCCGAAAAGTATTATAAATTATCGCGATTTATAAAATACTTTTCGCCTTTTGCGCGCAGATTTTTTGCAATATGGCGAAAAATCCACCGTTTTTATCAAAGCGCCGATATCGTCAATCCAGCTCCACGGACGTAAGCGCGGACTTGACGTTAAGCCCGTTAAGCCTTCCAAGTCTACCCGTGAGAGCGGACATCCTCTCCTGCTCCCCCTCGACGATAAGCGCGATGGTATTTACGCGCTCTCTCGGCACGCCCATGCGCCCGACGATTATGTCGCCGAAATCGCTCAGCACCTTTTGCATCTCAAGCACGGTTTCCCTGTCGCCGCTGACGACTATTCCCACGACTCCAATGCGTTTCATATCCTCTCCTCCGCCCGCCAAGCGAGCTTTACTTTATTTATCCTCCGCTCGCAAGCGAGCTTTATTATATTCTTTCCTCCGCTCGTATACGAACTTTAGTTATCCTACCTTCCCTTCGCATGGCGAGCTTTCTTCATCCTATAAAAAACGGCGCCGCCGTAAAACGGCGACGCCAAATAAAACGCTTAAGCTTTACCGTCTTACACTCCGATATGCGATTCCCCTTCCGCCATCGCCGAGGACAAGTCCTCGGCTCCGATACGGGAAATCATCATCGTTTTAGATCTATATTATTATTTTACTCCTTCAAATTGCGTTTGTCAACCTTGAATGGTCATTATCAGAGTGATTATGGACACTATGCCTATGACGCCGCTCTTAGTCAGGTCCGGAAGCGCCGCTTTCACTAAAGACTCGTCGTCGACGGCGGTAAACTGCATGGCGGCGACGCGCCCAAGCGCCGCCCTGT
Organism: uncultured Clostridia bacterium; assembly: GCA_947589635.1. GTDB lineage: Bacteria > Bacillota > Clostridia > Christensenellales > CAG-917 > CAG-475. The sequence goes on from CANQCC010000137.1 coordinate 1,533, forward strand.
ACTCCGAGCCGTCCGCATAGTAGTCTTCCACATACTTCTTTATATCTTCCGTGGCTTTGACGGCGAGGTCTTTTATGCGTCCGCGCACAAGGCTGAGTCCCTCGTTCATATAGTAGTTGTACCAATCCTCGACGAGGTCCTGAGTCGGCGCGTACATGTTTTGCACGCCGAACTCGTCAAAATTGCAACCTGCCGCCGCCTGCCTGAGGTCGTACAGACTTATTTCTCCGCGCTTGTAGCTGTAATACGCGTTCTTGAATTTTGAGATCCCGTCGCTCATATTGAAAGTCGCCGCGAACATCTGCCCCACGTCGTCAATCGAGATTATATCCGCGTGTCTTATCGTCAGGTCTTCTTCGTCGACGGCGCTTCCGCCCACCATATCGGTTAGGTTCAGCGCGAGGTCGAGCGCCAGCAGCAATATCGCCTTATCCATATCGAATTTGTCTATCGCCGCTTCTTGTGCGCCGGAAGTCTCAAGCATGTCGTCAAACAGCGTATTCAGCGTGGTTTTGTCGCCGTTTTTGCCCATGAAATTCTCGATTATTCTGGCGGACAAAATTGACCAATTTAACAGCGTGCCGCCGCTCTGACTGTCAGATTCGATATACGCCTGCCTCAGCGCGGAGAGCGTAGTCGGATCGCCTATGACGCTGCCCACCGAGGTAAGCAGATCGCAAAATGCCGGGATGGCGTCCACGACCATATACGCGTACTTTGCGTAGACGACTATCTGCGCGTACAGCGCGGAGGACATAAGTTCGACGTCGAAATTGTCTATAATAAGCCCAAGCGCGACGTTAAGTTTGTCAAGTTCCTGCCTTGTCATGGCAAGTTTTAGCGCCGATACGTTGGACAAAAGCGCGTTCACTATTATGTCGACTTCATCGTCCGAGACGTTGTCGAGCGCGCCTCCCTCTTTGAAGATATTGCCCCACAGCTCGTCCGAAAAAGTGCCGACGGAAATGCCGTATGCAAAGCCTACAAGCCGCGTCATGGGCGCCTTCGCGTTTTCGAATGCGACAAGCATGGTCTGTTTTTCGCTGTCTGACGGGACAAGCGAGGTCAGCGCCGCGTTTATATCGCCATAAGTCTGCCTTAAATTTTCCGCCTGCGCCGAATTAAGCCCCGCCGAGGCGCGCAAACGGCCCAAAGTCGTCATCATCTCGTCCAACACCCTTCCGC
>CANQCC010000138.1 GCA_947589635.1 uncultured Clostridia bacterium
GTCGAGCGTACTTTATCGTACGTGACCTGAACAAAATGGGCTTTGACGCAGTATATCGCCCGTACAGGCGGTTTTTACTTATTGAGTTTAAGGGGCAACTCTATCTTCATAAACTCCACCTTCAACGTCGCCGTCCCCACGCCGTCCTTATCCTCGCCGAGGGTAAAGATCGCAAAGGGCTGGGTGTTGGGATTGGTTGCGACCTGATCGCCGATATAGATGGCGTCATAGGTGGAACCGTCTTGGCGGGTGACGCGCTTGATGACGTATTTCCAATCCATCGTGAGCGTAAGCACGGCGTCATCGGGCATCGCGTCGAGGATGGTCGCGGGCAATTTGAGCCGCCCGGTATCCCTGTAGCTTGCCGCCATGGATTCTATAAGTTGTTTGATGTCGTCGTTGCTTGTGTCGAGTCCTTCAAGGCCGAAACCTATGCTTTGAGTGAGCAGACTGAGCGCGCCGTCAAGGTCGCCCTCGGCTATCTTGGCGGAAAAACCCGGGAACATCGGCTCCGCATAGAAATCAAGCCCTTGAGTGAGGTCCACGTTGGACAGCATGGACTCGAGGTTGATGTTAAAGCCCATTTCGTTGACCTGATCTATCAATGCGGGGATGTCGCCGAAGAGGCCCTTCTTGGTCTGGATCTGGCCGTGCATGGTGCCGTCCGGCTTGAAGCTGAAATAGGTGTTGTCAGTATCGATGGCAAGGTTTTTTACCGCTGTCACCATGACGCCTTTATTGCCCATGAAGTTGAGGTTGTCAAAGTCGATGGAATATATCCTCTCCTGCTCGAAGGCGGGGGACAAATCCTTTTCTTTATTGCATGCTGTCAACGTGACCGCCGCGATGATTATCACAAGCGCGCTGATTATCGCCAAAATTTTAACCGATCTCTTTTTCATGTTTCCGCCCTCCTCAATAGTTCACGGGGACATAGCCCTTGATGGCGTCGAAGTACGCGTAGGTCACGCCGTAATAATCCGTCGCCGCGTTTACGCTTGCCTTTGCGGCCTCGAGGTCGAAGGACGCGTCGCCATTCTTTGCGTCCTTGAAGAGCCTCTCAAGCTGGTCGAGCCTTATGTTCTTATAGTTGTTAAGCGCGTTGGCGTTTGCAAAGCCAAGGTCCTCAAGCATTTTCTGGGTCTCGCAAGCGATGACCGCATGTCCGAAGTTGGACGGATGGGTCCAGTCGTTGAAGATGAGGCTTCTGCCAAGGCTGTTCTCGGACAGGTCCACCTTATCGCCGTCTTTGTCGCTGTTGGTCACGTCCGCAAACGCTTTGTTGACGTCAAGTTTGTGGAAATGCTCTGGCTTATATTCATCAATATACTTATCTATAGTGTTGTTAAGTATTTCAAGCAATCTGTCCGCGATGGCTCTTAATTGTTCTATCGTAGTGATTTTTGCGCCCGCTTCTCCAAAGCGTCCGTCTCTGTCCACCACATTTGCAAGCGCCTCTCTCACGGGGCCGTGCAGGTGGGTGGATCCCTCATAGAAGGGGTTGTAAACCGTCTGGAAAATTATCTCCGCTTTGGGGTTAAGAAATCTAAGACGCGCGACGATGTCTATGATGTCCTGGTATGTGGGCGGAAAATCAAACGATATCTCCTGCCCTGTCTCCACGGACTCTCTCGTATTGGACTCATCCGCTTTGAAAGGTTTATATTTGATCCTTCCCGTCTTTTCGTCGACAATGGGCTTGCCGTCTTTCATATACGGTTCGCGGCTGCCCGTGTACAGCTTGTCCAGCAGCGTAGTCCCTTCGCCGTAGTCAAATTTGCTTTCAAAATCGGGATCGGCGATCTCGGTGAGCAAAATGCCAAGGTTGTATTGAAGGATGTTGTTGCCAAGCACCGAAATATGAATTATATCCGCCTGCTGAATGTGGCTCTTCATAAGCGCGGCGTTTTCGTCGTCCCTCATGACCATGCCAAGCAGACCGCCGATTTCGGTGTTTGTGGAACTGCTCATCATGTCGCCCGAGGTCTTATGCCCGGATACCGAATGATTGTAATAAACAAAGTCGTTCGTCTTGCCCACGATCGCGTAATATCCGTAATTGTCGCGCTCGCTCAAGGGAGACGGCCCGATAAGCGCCTCGGCTATGGAGTCGCCAAGATATACGATAGTCGTCTTGTGATCCTTGTTGCATGCGGTAAAGCCAACCGCGCAAGTGGCCACCAAAAGCAAGACAATAAGCACCACCGCTGCCTTCTTTGCCATAATTTCCTCCTGGATCCCGAGGCGATCGCCTCGGATGATGTGCATACAGTATCATATAACATTATTTGCCGATTGTAAACCCAATATATAAAATATTTTAACATTTTATAATTATTTATTATATCCGTATACTCGTCCGACGCCTCGTGCGGAAAGACTGTTATTGCAAGTTGACGACGGAATTTTTTATGGCGATATGAAGGGGCGGCCGCCGCTTTCCACGGCATATAGGATGCGTATCTCCGCCGTATCCTCAGCGAATTTATGAAATATTTTACGACGTATTTATGGCTTATTCGCAACGTATTTAATTTATGGCGCGTTTTAAGAATATCACAGCGTATTTACCATGAATTTTCGGCGTACCCTCGTTATTTTTCGGTGTGTTTTGATATATTTTAGG
>CANQCC010000139.1 GCA_947589635.1 uncultured Clostridia bacterium
ATCAGCATGGCATATCTGAAAGTCTTGTCGAAGCGCTGTCTGTTGCCCGCGCCGTAGTTGTAGCCCATTATGGGGATGCAGCCCTGATTGAGCCCGAAGACCGGCATAAACGCGAAGGATTGCAGTTTGAAATACACGCCGAACGACCATACCGCCGCGTCCGAAAAGCCGTTGAGGATGAAGTTTGCGACCATGTACATGACGGAACCTATCGAGTTCATGACCACGGTGGGCAGGCCTACGCGCAGAATGTTGAACAAGATCTGCTTTTTAAGTTTGAATCCGCGCTTGAAAAAGATGTCTATTTCCCACTTGTCGCGCTTGAAGATTATGACGAATATGGGGATAAACATAGCGATTATCTGTCCCGTGACAGTCGCTATCGCCGCGCCTATTGCGCCGAGGTTCGCGATCGAGATGAGTATCGGGTCGAGTATTATGTTTGTCACCGCGCCCACAAGTTGAGATATCATTGGGACTATCATGTTGCCCATGGATTGCAAAATGCGGTTGAGCATTATCTCTATGACCATGCCGAAGGAGCAGCAGGTGCATATGGCAAGATACTTATAGGACATCTCGTACACGACTTGCATATCCGCGTCCGCGCTTGCCATCTCGCCGAGAGTATACGCTCTGACGAAGGCCTCCGACACGAAATAGCCTATTATTGCAAACATCGCGCTGACTATCAGCGACAAAAGTATGCCAGTCTGCGACGCGAGGGACGCCTCGCCGTTTTTGCCCTCGCCGAGCAACCTTGATATCAGCGAGCCGGCGCCTACCGCTATGCCTATCGCAAACGCGTTTACAAGCAGCTGCATGGGCAGGGCATAGGAGAGCGCAAGCACGCCGTTTACGGGGTCGTACGCGCCTATAAATATGCTGTCCACCACATTGTACAGCGCTTGCACAAGCATGGAGAGTATGGCGGGGCCGCTCATCACGAGGATGAGTTTGCCTATCTTCATATTGCCGAGTTTTTGGGATTGGAGAGTGCCTTCGGCCATATTTCCCCTCAAATAAATCGTTTGCGACTAAAGTATAAAGATTTGCGACAAAAAAAGCAACCGTTTGAGGCCTTTGTAGAATTTTGAATTTTTTTGGGGAAATTTGGTATTCTGTCGACTTATTCTTTGTCGGAGGGCAGCTCGCTTGCGCCCGAATAGCCGTCTTCGCCGCCCTCATCAGAAACGGGCGCGTCCTCGGATGAGGCGTCGCCTGCGGTGGCGTCCGTGGCGATATCATCCGCCGACAGATCGCTTGCGAAGTTTGACGGAAGCAGGGGCGCCTTGCGCGATACAAGCACGGATACGGGCATCATGGACTGCCCGGTGGACGGCTCCACGGGGGTCATCTCGCGCCTGTAAGAGAGCTTGAGAAGGAGAGGAGTCAGCAGGGCGGAGAGAATAATCATGATCAGCACAAACGGCATTATCGACGGGTCCACAAGCCCGCTGTCTATGCCTTTTTGCGTACAGACAAGTACGACTTCGGCGCGCGCCATCATGCCTACGCCGATCCTCAGGCTGTCCTTGACGGAATAGCGGCAGCAGAGCGACGTGAGCGAGCAACCTATGACCTTGCCGAGCAGGCCGACGGCTATAAACGCGAAGCCAAATCCGACCGCGCGGCCGTCTATGCCCGCGAAATCCGCGGTTATGCCGAGGTTGGCAAAGAACACCGGGATGAAGATCATATATCCGCTTATCTCGACTTTGCGGTCGATATATTCGTGTTCGCGCACGGTGGACAAAATTATGCCCGCAATGAAGGCGCCCGTGATGTCGGCGACCCCAAACCACTTCTCCGCCGCGTAGGACAGGAAAAAGCAGATGACAAAGCCGAGTATGGGCAGTCTGCGCGTGTGCGGATGTTTCTTTTCTATGAAATTGAACAGGAAGTGCAACGCTATGCCAAGCACTGCGGCGGCGGCGAAGAAGCCTATCAGTTTGCCGATGACGATGCCGACTTCCTTTGCTCCCGTCCCTCCGTCGAGGCTGACGAAGAGGGAAAGCAACACGACGCCGATTATGTCGTCGAGGATCGCCGCCTCTATTATGGATACGCCGACTTTGCTGCTGAGTTTGCCAAGCTCCTTGAGGGTGGCTACCGTGACGCTTACGGATGTGGCGGCAAGTATTGTGCCGTAAAACAGGTCGACTATCGCCATGTGCGAAGTCATGCCCTTAAAGCCGCCGTTGAACGCCGCCGCGACTATAAAGCCCAGCGCAAGAGGCACGACCACGCCGCCCAAAGTGATGACGACGCTGGCGGGGCCGCACTTTTTGAACTGCTTGAGGTCGGTTTCAAGCCCGGCGGAGAACATCAGCAGGATAACGCCTATTTTGGCGAGGAAAGAAAGCCCGCCGAGGGTCGCGTCAGTAAATACGGTCTGCCCGGGGATAAGTTTGATAAGCCCGAGCAAAAGCCCCGCGACAAGCATGCCCACCACTTGCGGAAGCCCCAACTTTTTTCCGAGTAGGGAAAAGAACTTGGTGCACAAAAGTATCAGCGCCAAGGGGAGCAAAATCTCGAAATATTGAGATGCGGATATAAGCGTAGCCGACATAACCCCTCTTTTCGTCAAAATGGTATACACCTACG
>CANQCC010000140.1 GCA_947589635.1 uncultured Clostridia bacterium
TAATATTTTTATGCCACTTATCAAACTTAGATAACGCTAAAACCGCGTGTAAGCACCAAGGACAAACGAACAAACCCGCAAGGCAAGAGGAGCGTACTTAAGCGTACGTGACTTGCAAGAAAAAGATTATATATCAAACTTAGATAACATAAAAACCGTCTGTACGGGATGAAGAGCGCGAAAGAGGGGTTTGCCATGTCGTCGAGCGTACTTATTCGTACGTGACGGCGAAGGCAAACCCCTCTGACAAAGCTATTCGCCCGTACAGACGGTTTTTACAACAGGGATAGATAGCGGTCGCCACTATCGGGCAACACCACCACCACCGTTCTCCCGCTGTATTCCTCCCGTTTGGCGACGGAAATGGCTGCGCTGAGGGCCGCTCCGGAAGAGATGCCGGCAAGTATGCCCTGAGTGTAGGCGAGCGTACGGGCGGTCTCAACGGCCTCGTCGTTGGTGGCTTGATAGATCTCGTCCACGTAGGTCATGTCGAAGATGGACGGCACGAAGCCCGCGCCTATGCCCTGTATGGCGTGTTTACCTGCCGCGCCGCCGGACAGCACGGGGGAGTCTGCGGGTTCTACGGCGACAACTCTGACGGCGGAATTTTTGCCTTTGAGGTATTTGCCTACGCCGGTGATGGTGCCGCCGGTGCCCACGCCCGCGACGAAGACGTCCACATTCCCGTCGCAATCGTTGTAGATCTCGGGGCCCGTAGTCTCAAAATGCGCCTGCACGTTGGCGGCGTTGTCAAATTGCATAGGGATAAAGCTGCCGGGGATGCTGTCCGCAAGCTCGTAAGCGCGTTCTATGGCGCCCTTCATGCCCTTTGCGCCGTCCGACAGGACGATCTCCGCGCCGTAAGCCGCGATGATTTTGCGGCGTTCTACGGACATTGTGGACGGCATTACGATGATAACTTTGTATCCTCTCGCCGCGCCGAGCGCCGCAAGTCCGATGCCGGTATTACCGCTGGTAGGCTCAATAATGGTGCCGCCATCGCGCAATTTACCTTCTTTCTCGGCCGCGTCAAGCATGTACAGCGCCGCGCGATCCTTCACCGACCCCGTAGGATTAAGCGCCTCGACCTTTGCAAGCAGGCGCGATTTAAGCCCGTATTTTTGCTCTATCCTCGCAAGGCGGACAAGCGGTGTCCCGCCGACGATCCCGTCAATGGCGTTAACAATATGTCCCATGACACCTCCTCAAGCGCTTGCGTATATGCGATTTGCAAAGCAGCTTGAGCGCTTGCGCTTTTACAAAATAAATTTATTTAATACATTCTACACCCGCTTGCGCAGGTTGGCAACAAGTTTTTTTATGCGATTTGCATAAGATAAAGGACGGACAAATCTGCCCGTCCCTTATGCGTTTATCCGATCGGATTCTTTTATAGACGATTACTTAGCGTCCTTTACGCCCTGCTTTGTGCCGGAGATGACTATCTTGCCGCTTCTGTAGATATCATTTTTACTTGAAACGTTCTCTTTCGCGTCATTGTAGGTTTTTTTGGCGTCCGCAGACTTCTTGAATTTGACAACAGTCACTTCATCGCCTGTTTTAAGATTTCCTGCGGTAATAACAAATTCAACTTCATAACCCAAATTCTTGGACGCACTCTCAAGGCGTTCGCCTTCCAATACGGTAACGATATATCCTTTCTTTTCGAGCCTCTTCTGATAATCGCTCGCGTTGCAGGCGACGAGGCATACGCCGAGGATTGCGACAAGAGCGACGATCGCTACAATTGCCAAAACTTTTTTGTTTGCTTTCATGTTGTTATCTCCTCCCTTACTGAGATTGTACTCAAATTATATGCCTCCGCATATCAAAAGTCAACACCTTCGGTCACTTTCCTTAAAAATTGCTTAAAATGTCGCGCCGTTGTTATTTGCCTTTCAAATGCATAATTAAGCGGACAATTTGATCTCCTCTCCCGCCTCGTTTGAAATGCGAAAATTCTCTGTTTAGGCGACTTCCGCACCTACTCAAATATGCTTTTTGAAATCGTCGATTCAGGCTCCGCTCGCGCTTCATCGTGATTATAAAGGCGCAAATCGGAACGTACCGTTCGCCGAGCTGAAATGTGTATTCCGGCTTTATCTTAGCCATCTGCGACGTGTTCAGCAGATTTTACAAGGCAAGAAAAAAGCTCATTCGCTTGAATGAGCTTTTTTTGGAAACCGGCATCGACATATCCTCCCGGGCCGTGTCCAGCCAAGTACTTTCTGCGCGGCTGAGCTTAACTTCTGTGTTCGGTATGGGAACAGGTGGGACCTCAGCGCCATAGACACCGGTAATTGTTGAAGGTCGTAACGCTTTCGCGTTTCCGTACATTCATAACTGTATAGCTGAAAGAGAGTTGCTGAAAAATTAGGATTAGGCAAATTGTATTTGTTGATTGAAGCCCTCGACCTATTAGTATCGGTCAGCTCAACGCATTTCTACGCTTACACACCCGACCTATCAACCTTGTGGTCTACAAGGGGTCTTACTCTTACGATGGGATATCTTATCTTGAGGCTGGTTTCACGCTTAGATGCTTTCAGCGTTTATCCAATCCGTACATCGCTACCCTG
>CANQCC010000141.1 GCA_947589635.1 uncultured Clostridia bacterium
GTTGATGGTGAAGGTGTTGCTTGAATTATTAAGGCTATAGTTCTTCGCCTTAGCGCCTGTCAGCTCCGCTGTCACAGTGTAAGTTGTGGCGTTTATCATGCCCGAATTTGTGACCTCTACGTCCACATCGTCGCTGCCAAGCCGCGTTATGGATACCGTGGGCTTTTGCTCCTCTCCGTTGTAAGTCGGTTCAAGACCGCCCCAAACCACATCAACAGCATAGGGAGTTATAGAATATGTCACTTTAGCATTGATAAAGCTGTAGTTTTGATTGAGCGTATCGTTGTTGAAGCTCGCCGTAACGCTGTAGTTCTCGCCGACGTCGGTTTTGTCGTTATCGGAGTATTGTATTGCGCGACTCAACGCAGTTTTATCTTTTTCGACAGCGTTTCCAAAGTCGTTGACCTCGGGACGTTGCGCCTCGGCGTTATATTCAAAGCTGGTCTTATCCCAACCGAGAGTGACTGTACGCTTTTCTATGGTGAAGTCATAAATGGTACCGTTTGTAAGAATGTAGTTCTTTGCCTTATCGCCTGTCAGCGTCGCTGTCACAGTGTAAGTAGCGGCGTTTATTCTTTCTTCATCATTAAACTGTACGTCTAAGACGTCGCTGCCAAGCGGCTTTATGGATACCACGGGATCTTGCGACGTTCCGTTGTAGATTGTCGTACGACTATCCCATCTTATCTCAATATCCGCCTGCGTGATGGAATATTCTACGGCATCATTGATAAAGCTGTAGTTTTGATTGAGCGTAGCGTCGTTGAAGCTCGCCGTAATGCTGTAGTTCTTGCCGGCGTCGATTTGGCCGTTATCGGAGTATTGTATTGCGCCACTCATTGTTTCGCTGTCTTCTTTGACGGCGTTTCCAAAGTCGTTGACCATGGGATGTTGCGCCACGGCGCTATATATAAGGCTGGTCTTATCCCAACCGAGAGTGACTGTACGCTGTCCGATTGTGTACGATTTGCTGCCGTTGTCGCCATCTTCATTCAGCACGTAGTTGGAGTTGCCGATCGTTGCGACGACGGTATGCTCGCCCGCGTTTATGCCTCCGCTCTCAACCGTATATGTAATATGCAGGTCTTTCACGGTGTGATTGACATGTTCATTCACGAGATTATCGGCTCCGTCGACCTCGGGATGTTGCACCTCGCCGTTATAAGTCCACGTACCCTCTTTCCATGTGAGCGTTACTTTCCTCTCGTTTATGGTTATCGTGACCTTCGCATTAAGAGAGTAATTGGAGGCTTGATCGCCCTTAAGTTCGGCTGTCACAGAGTATTTGCCGGCCTCTGTGAATTCCTTATCCACCTCCGCATGCACATCGTCGCTTTTAAGCGGGGTCACTTTCAAAGTCGCGCCATGAGGCGCCGCGTCATATTCGTGCTCATTATTGCTAACAATAAGATCCAGCCCATATGGATTAATTGTAAGATTATGCTCGTACTCTCCGTCTGCGATTTTATACTTTTTGCCGTCTTCCCCGTCAAGTTTTATCCTCGCGGTATAATCGCCCGCGTTTTTGAGCGTGAACGAGCCTGACATGCCTAAAAAGCTTCCTTTCGAAGAGTCGTTTACCCAATTTACACTATCACGGTTTATGATGTCGTCCGCATTAAGAGTGCACGAAAGCGTCTTCTCGTCAGCGGAATACGTCGTTTCGGGATCCTCCCAAATGACATGCACGGTCTTTTGCTGAACGTTCAATACGATGAAAGCCGTCGCGGAGCTGTTGAGGACCGATTGCGAAGGGTAGCTTGTAATCACAGTTATCTGATAAGTGCCGCCGCCGTCAAACGGGATGGATTCTATCGTATACTCGCTTTCGGTTCCATTATCCAAATCGGAATCCAATTTGCTCCACTGATAAGAAAACTGAAAATCCGGGTTAGCGGGCGTGGCGCTCACCGAAAGTTTGACCTTGTCGCCATAGATCGGCGAATTGGTTTGTTTATAGCCTTCCTCGCCCAATCCCTGAACCTGGTACAGCGTCTTCTCGATCTTGGGCGGTTTCATCTCCCATTCGGGAGTTATGGTTATGTCGCAGTCTTCGCGCCCCTCAAGCAGCGTTTCAAGAGATTCGAAGCCCACATTGTTCAATTTCCATTTGAGGTTAAAGCCGTCGCGGACGTCCATATCCTCAAGAAATTTGTCCGCCGTCCTTCCCACTATGTACTTGAAGCTCTTTTCCACGCCTTCCACCGTAGAGCGCTTAAGGCTGTTGTTTATCTTATATTTTGCATAGTCGTTGCTTTGCGCCACAGTGACGCGGTAAATCTTGTCAAAGCCTATCTCCACGGCGTCGAAGTTGTTGCCGATGTGCATGCCGTCAAGGGACTTGCCGTCCTCCATAAAGCCTTTGAAGATGTAGCCGTCGCTGTGATTGAAGTTCCAATCAAGGTCGTCGTCGCTTGTCGCGTCGCTCCTTTCAAAGAAGTCCACTTTGAAATCGGCAGGTTCAAAGACGTCGCCCTCGTTGCCGAACCAGGTCGCGGGAAGTTGCCCGCCAAGCATGTTGTAGCTTGTAAGGTCATAGCTGAAAGTTATGTACCTCTCGTTCTTGTCAAGG